>CAIXAA010000688.1 GCA_903917305.1 uncultured Myxococcales bacterium
AGCACTACGCGCGGCTCGGTCGCCTCGGTCACCAGCACGCAGGCGCGCGAGAGCTGGTCGTGCACGAAGCCCTGCGCCACGAACCGCCCGAGCAGGCGCTTCACGACGCGGTGCTCCAGGTGCAGGTGCACAGTGCGGTCGTCGAGCCGGCGCGGATCCTGGAACACGATTGGCCGCACGGGCGATTCGCGCCGCCATTCCCAAGGCTTCTGCTCGGGCTTACGCGGCGGACGCAGGGCGTCCATCGTCACGGCCCACGACGCATCGGCGCCGTGCTGGCGGTCGAGCGCCGGAAACGCCCAAGTTTCAATGTCCAGCCCCTGCGGCGGCTCGATGCGCCGCAGCGGCTCCGCGTGCACCATCTCCAGCGCACACGACAGCGCATCGCGGAACTGCACGGAATCAAAGCGCAGCGCCGCCATAGATAGTTCATTGATGCGGCGCAGTTCGTCGAGCTGCTTCCGCAACGGTTCATTGCGCTCGCGCGACTGCTCCAATTCCGCCGCTACCACCAGCACTTTGTCCGCATCACCGTCGACCGCATCGATGTCGCGCACGAGGCGCTGCACGCCGTCGCGCCGGATGCCGCCGTCGAGCAGCTTGCCGATGCGCGCGTCCAGCACCGGCGCCAGGCTCACGTGCTCGCTGCGGATGGTCTCGACCTTCCTGACCAGGATCTTGAGCACGCTGTCTTCGGGCCGCTGACGAAAGTAGAAGTAATGACAGCGCACTTCTGCCGCGGTCTGCAGCGTGCGGTCGATGCGGCCGTTGCGCTGCTCGATGCGGCTCGGGTTCCACGGCAGGTCGAAGTGGAAGAGGTCCGCGCAGTGGCTCTGCAGGTTGATGCCCTCGCGCGCGGCGTCGGTGCACAAGAGGATGCGCAGCGGCTCGGTGTGCGGGTCGGCGTTGAAGCGGCGCTTGATCTCCTCGCGCTTCTCGCGGCCGCCGCCCTGGTCGCTGCCGCCGTGGTAGGTGGCGATGCGGTGGTCGGGCTTGTGCGTGCGCCCGATCGCAGCGCGCAGGTGCTGTTCCAGCCAGCGCAACGTGTCGACGAACTCGGTGAAGACGATGACACGAGTGGGGTTCCAACCGAGCGTCTCGTCCGTAGGCGCGCTGCCGATCGGTGGCAGACCCGGACAGGCGTGCTGACCGAGCCACTCGACCAGCCGCCTCACGCGCGGATCCGGCTGGTGCCGCGCCGCCTCGGCCACGTGCGTCATCTGGTCGAGCAGCCCCTTCTCGCGCTCGCGCAAGGTCGGTGCGCTCGTGCGCGTGGCCGCCGCAACTGCGGCCGTCGCCTCCTGGATCTCGGCATCCGTGGCCTCGGCGATCTCGTCGGGCGCCATCTCACCGGCATCGTCGTCGGAACCGGGCTCCTCGCGCAGCAGGGTGAGTTGCTGGACGTGGACCACAGGCGCTGGTGCCGAGTCGATGCGGGCGTTCTCGCGCTGGATCGTGTCGCGGTGCACGCGCAAGGTCCGCGCGAACGCCTCGATCGACGACAACAGGCGCTTCTGCAACTGCGTCACCACCAGGAGCGACGCCGCGCGCACCTGCGCCGTGCTGGCCGCCGCCTTCTGCTCGCGCAGATCCGCGTACTCGTCTAGCAGGCGCGACAGCAGCAGTTCCGGCGCATCGGCAGCCAGGCCGTCGATGTCTTCCTGAACGATCTTGCGCTCGGGGAAGTCCTGGCCGACGGCGCGCAG
>CAIXAA010000689.1 GCA_903917305.1 uncultured Myxococcales bacterium
AGCCGGAGCCGGAGCCGGAGCCGGAGCCGGAGCCGGAGCCGGAGCCGGAGCCGGAGCCGGAGCCGGAGCCGGAGCCGGAGCCGGAGCCGGAGCCGGAGCCGGAGCCGGAGCCGGAGCCGGAGAGGCGAACATTGCACCCGCGCCAGCCCAGCGATACCCTCGCCCCCCCATGCGCAACGAATTCCCCCAGCCCTTCGGCCCCTACGAACTGCTCCGCCGCCTCGGCGCCGGCGGCATGGCCGAAGTCTTCCTCGCGCAAGCCGCCAGCACCCGCGGCGAGAAGCGCCTGGTGGCCTTGAAGCGCATGCACATGCAGCTCAGCGAGGACCCGTCCGCCGTCGAGATGCTGGTGCAGGAAGCCAAGCTGGCGATGCGCTTCGATCACCCGAACATCGCGCGCACCTTCGAGCTCGGCTGCCACCTCGACGTCTACTACTTCATCATGGAGTACGTCGACGGCATCGATCTCGGCACCGTGGCTCGACTTTGCGAGGACGAAGGCAGCCAGCTCGACCCGATCGTCAGCGCCTACATCGTGAGCCGCATGGCGCGCGGCCTGGCGCATGCCCACGAATTGTGCGACGAAAACGGGCAGTTGCTCGGCATCGTCCACCGCGACGTCAGCCCGCAGAACGTGATCATCAGCCGGCACGGCGAGGTCAAGCTGATCGACTTCGGCGTGGCGAAGGTGGCGTCGCGCATCCAGCAGACGATGGCGGGCATCATCAAGGGCAAATACGCCTACATGTCGCCGGAGCAGGCCAGCGCCGAGACCGTCGACGCGCGCAGCGACGTGTTCTCCATGGGCATCTGCCTCTACGAATTGCTGAGCGGCCGTGCGCTGTTTCGCAGCGCCGGCAATGCCTCGCCGTTTGCCATCCTGCGCGCCGTGCGCGACGATCCGATCGTGCCGCTGGCCAGCCTGGTGCCGGGTCTGCCGGCGGAGCTCGCCCGCATCGCGCACACGGCGCTGGCGCGCAACCGCGAGGACCGCTTCCAGAGCGCGCGCCTGCTGGCCGATGAGCTGGATGCCTGGCTGGTGCAGAACGCCAACGACTTCGGCGACCAGCGCTTGGCGATGTACGTGCAGAGGCGCGTCGAGGCGGCGCCGTCGGGTGCGCTGCCGCAGAACGCCATCGCCACGCCGCCGATCGCCAAGATGGGGCTGGAGGAGTTCGAGCCCTCGGCGCTGAGCGTCGTGGTCGCCTCGCCCCTGCTGCGCGCTGCGCCGCAACCGATTGTGCTCGCAGCGCCTTTGCCACGGCCGGTGATTCGCCCGACCGCGCTGCTGGACGCCTTGCCGCCCGAGCCGCCGCCGGGCGTGCCGATCTCCGGCCTGTGGCCCTCGCGCCGCTCCGCGATGCAGTTCCTGTGGGTGGGGATCGTCGCGCTGATCTTCGCGCTCGGCTGGAGCACGATCGCGACGCTGGTGCGCATGGGGCGCCTGTAGCTTCTACGGAGCCAGCCGCACGTCCGCCAGCCCGACCTTGACGGCCATCAGCCCCAGCAGCACGTGCACGGTGTCGCCGGCAACGGCCTGCACCGTCCCGACTTTCCCGGCAAACAGCCCGGCGTTCATCGTCACCCGCGCGCCGGGAGCCACGCTGGCAAAAGCCTCGCGCTCGCGCGGATCCGGTCCCAGCTCATACGGCCGCGAGTTGCCACCCGGGCGCGGCCCACGATCGTCGCGGCGCGGGCCTCCGTGTGGCGACGGAGCCCCTGGATGCGGCGCACCGCCCTGAAACGGCGGCCGATTCTGCTGGTGCTGGCCCGGATGTGGCTGGCCGCGGTGCTGCGGCTGACCTTGGCCTTGCGGCTGCCCTTGCTGGTACGGAGCGCGGCCGTGCATCGGCGGGCGGCGATCGCCACCACCGGCATCCGGATGGCGTCCACGCTCGGGCTGCGGCGCGCGCGGCGCTTCGTCGCGTCGCGGCTGGAACGGCGGCGGCGGCTGGAACGGCGGCGGCGGCGGGCGCGGCGGCTCCGGACGGGCCTCGATGTGCGCGGTACCGGCGGGCGCGATCGGACGCATCGGACGCGAGCGCGGCGGCGGAATCACGGACGCGTGCGGCTTTTCCGGCACCGGCTCCAGCGCTTGCGGCGGCGGGGGCGGCGCGGCGACTTCAACGGCCGGCGCGTTGCCCAGCACCGCGCGCAGCACCGGCA
>CAIXAA010000690.1 GCA_903917305.1 uncultured Myxococcales bacterium
CCCACCCGGCCCGCAGGGTAACCCCGGCGCCACTGGCTCCACTGGGCCGCAGGGCCCTCTCGGTGTACCAGGCTTGGATGGTGATCAAGGCGAGGACGGCGCGCTCGGCCCTCCCGGCCCCGTCGGCCCCACTGGCGGAACTGGATCTCAGGGTCCGCAAGGTCCCGCCACGTTTTTGGTTGGCGAAGACGGCGAAGCTGGTGACCCCGGGCCGCCGGGAGCTGCCGGTGTCGCAGGCGCACAGCGCGAGGCACAGGGCGAACAGGCTGGCCAGGGTGCTGGCGCGGGGCATGGGGAGCTCCATCCAACTACGGGCGATGACGCATCAATTCGTCGAAGATCGCCTCCAGCGCCGGGTTCACGCCGCGCACGCCCGCCACGACCTCCACCGCCCAGTCGATGTACGCCCGCCTGCGCTCCAGCGGCCAGCCGGCCGGCGGCGATCCGAGGATGTCCCGCACGTTGCAGATCTTGTCCGCCAGCTTGACCAGCTTGGCCTCATGCGACGCGTGCGCCGCGTGGACGATCTGCAGCCGTTTGCGCTCTTCTTTCGGCAGCTTCTTGTCGTCCGTCACCTCCAGCACGATGTCGGCCACAGCGGCGCCGAAGTGCTCGCGCAGCTCCTCGTCGGTGGTCTGCGTGTCCTCGATGGTGTCGTGCAGCAGCGCCGCGCGCAGGACGTCCACGTCGTCGACACCGCCCTCGTTCGCCAGCAGATTCGCCAGCGCGAGCGGGTGGTTGATGTACGGCGAGGCATCCGCGTCCTTGCGACGGTCGCCGCGGTGCTTCTCGGCGGCGAACGACGCGGCGCGCAACAGGGCGGCAATTCGGGAATCGGACACGGGATCCTCCACGTCAGGGGCGCGGGCTGGCCGGCTCAGCCGGCGCGTTCATCTTCTGCAACAGCGCATCGCGGCAGTGGATCCGGTCGAGCGGCTCGGCCAGCTTGTCGCACGCCTCCGACTCGCTCTGCAGGCGCTGCGTCTGGTCTTCCATCTGCTGGATCTCGGTCGGCGTCATCGGCTTCGCCGGCGGCGTCCCGGGCGGCGGCCGCAGCAGATCCACCACCGGCTCGCGCGGCCGCGCCAGCACCGCCGCACCTGCGTACGCCGCCGTCAGCAGCGTCGGCAGCAGCAGCAGCCACACCGCGGCGCCGGCAGGCGAGCGCCGCGGGACGTGCCCGGGCTCCTGCTCCGTCCGGAGCGAGGTCGTCAGCGTGACCAGCGTCAGGAGCGCTTGCAGGACGGCGTCGAGCACGTTGAAGCCCACCCACGCCACCGGGCCCGGATGCAGCACGTGCGCGGTGAAGCTGTAGCGCCGGTGCCCGAGCATCACTTCGCCGTCGTCCAGCGCGTGCAGCACCCATGTGCCGGGCGTGAAGGTGCCCAAGGCCACATCGGCGCCGAGCATCTGGCCGACCCAGAACACGCCGGTGAGGCCAAAAGCCCAGGCGAGGCGCAGGCCTAAGGGCGATTCGGCGAACGTGTCGCGGCGCATGCCGCGGCCGGAGATCCAACCGATGAGCGCGCCGACCATCATGCCTTGGATGCCGATGGCGAACGCGCCGCCGAGGATGCGTGCGGCACCGGCAGCGAGGCCGACGAGCAAGGCTGCGACAAAGCCGGGGACCACGCGGGCGGCGAGGAAGTGGCCGAGCTCCATCTGCGGTGCGGTGGATCCGTCGTCTGGTGCCGTCATGGCGGTCTCCGAAGCCCTGGCGCAGGTCTCGGCCGACGCTACGCCATGCGGCGAGGGGTGACAAGGTAGCGTAGGCGCCCAAGTTGCCTCAGGATCGGCACCCGGCTGTGTGGACGATTGCCGCATGTGTTGGTTTTTTCCACACAATGCCGGCACGATGGGGCCGGCGGAATTGCGCAAGTGACGGCCGCCGAAGCACTATCGCTTCGGCACTGGCGAAGCGGCACGCATCTTGCTGGCTTGTGGTGCAGGCGGGCAGCGGGCATGCCGCTGCCAGGGAGAGGACGATGCACAGGGATTCTGGACGCAAGTGGTTGTCGTTGCTGGTGATGCTCGCGGCGACGGGCTGTTCGAGCACCGCTGGGACGGGCGCTGCCGGGCCTGGGAGCGACGTGCAGGGCGATGCTCTTGCCGGGACGGACGCCGTCGTGCCGGACGCGAGCGCTCCCGATGCCAAGGCAGCCGACGGCACCGCCGATGCCGGAGCGGATGCGGATGCGGCGGCGGACGTGGCGGCGGACGTGGCGGCGGATGTCGGCGCAGACGCGGCGACCGGCCCGAGCTACGCGGCCGTGCAAGCGGTGTTCGACGCGCGCTGCACGATCTGCCATGACGCGCAGAAGCTCGGCCTGCCCGCGGATCCGAAGCTGCCGCTGACCGCGGACGTGTCCTACAAAACGCTGGTGAATCAGCCCGCTTCGGAGACGTGCGGCGGCACGCTGGTCGTGCCCGGCCATCCGGAGACCAGCTACCTGTACCAGAAGTTGACGCAGACGCCGCCGTGCAGTGGCCTGCCGATGCCGCACGCGTTCGAGATGGGGCCGACGGTGCCGCTGACGGCCGAACAGCTTGCGACGGTGAAGGATTGGATTGCCGCGGGCGCCAAACCGTAGCGGCGAGACGTGTCGCGGATGGGGCGCCTGCAACGCCGGTTCTTGCAACTGGAAGACTGGAGTGCCACAGTTCAGCATGGAAGCGTCGCAAATGGAGGTCGTCATGAAAGCGATCAGGATGTTCACGGTTGCGGCGCTGCTCAGCGCGCTGCCAGGTTGCTGGTTCGATGGCGCAGGCACGCCGACCGTGACGCCGGACGTGACGGTCGACACGGGCACGGTCAGCGACACGGGCACGCCGCCGGACGTGGCGAGCGCCGACGCCGGCTGCAAGAGCGGAACCCCTTGCAACATGGGCGAGTTCTGCAATGACAAGGGCGTTTGCTGCCCAGCGTTCGGCTGCGCGCCGCAGTGCCCGAACGGCATCCTGCTCGACGACAAGGGCTGCGAGACCTGCCAGTGCGCGCCGCCTGGCAACTGCACGGCCAATGTCGACTGCGGCAAGTCGCAGATGTGCGCCAAGCCGGCCGGCCAATGCGGGCCTGGCGGCACTTGCCAAACGATTCCAATGGTCTGTCCGGCCATCCCGCCACCACCGGGAGGCGTGTGCGGCTGCGACGGCAAGGACTACCCGGATGCGTGCAGCGCGGCCAAGGCCGGTGTCAACGTCGATCACGACGGCTCGTGCACCGTCGCGAAGTCCTGCAATCCGCTGTCCATGAGCCCAGTTGCCCAATGCGGCAAGGGCGAGTTCTGCGGCTTGCCCGCCGGCCAATGCGCCAGCAGCCAGGGCACCTGCACCATGCAACCCGAGGCATGCACGATGGAATATGCGCCGGTGTGCGGCTGCGACGGCAAGACGTACGGCAATGCGTGCGCGGCGGCAGGCGCGGCCATGTCCGTCGACCACGCCGGAGAGTGCACGGTGACTGGCAAGAAGTGCGCGGTCTTCATGAATTCCATCCCTTGCACGCCCAGCGAGTACTGCGCGACGCCCGATGGTCAGTGCGGCGCGGTCGGCACGTGCGCGGCGCGACCCACGGAGTGCCTGATCACGCCCATGCCGTTCGGCAGCGGCGTGTGCGGTTGCGACAACCAGACGTATGCCAACGCGTGTTCGGCGCAGAAGGCCGGGTTCGCGGTCATGAGCGACAAGCCGTGCAACGCGTGCACCGTCGGCCAGAAGGCGCCCTGCACGGGCAACCAGTACTGCGCCGGCGGCACGTGCGGCGGCCAGGGACTTTGCGCAGTGATGCCAGACGCTTGCACCAAGGAGTTGCAACTGGTGTGCGGCTGTGACGGGAAGACGTATGGCAATCCATGCCTTGCGGCGGCCAACGGACAGGTCGTGGCCGACAATGGCGCGTGCAAGACCAGCAACCAGTGGTTCGTGACGTGCGGCTACCCCGTGTGCCCCGGCGTGTGGTCGCCGACACCGGGCGTGCCGCTGTGCACATCGGAGAAGGAAGGCGATCCGTGCAGTTCGCCTGACCAGGTCTGCGACGCCAAGGCCGGGTGCGGCCAGTTCCTCAAGTGCGCGGCGACGGACCCGAAGCTGCAGGGCTGCCCGAAGTCGCGCGCGAGCTGGAAGAGCGACATCCGCTACCTCGATGGGGAGCAACAGAAGGAACTCGCTACGGAATTGCTCGACACGCGGCTGGCGACGTACCGCTACACGGCGGCCGGCCCGCAGGCGCCGCGGCACCTGGGCTTCCTCATCGACGACCAACCGGACAGCCCGGCGGTGGACGCGCGGCGCGACATGGTGGATCTGTACGGCTACTTGTCGATGTCGGTCGCGACGTTGCAGGTGCAGCAGCGGCAGATCGAGGCGCTGCGGCAGGAACTGGCGACGCTGCGGGCGCAGTGCGCGCCTGGCGCGGCGCTCATATGCCGCTAGACCGGCCAAGTTGCCAAAGCTGTAGCGCAATCGCCGCCGCTGTGCTACCCAAAGCGCCATGAGCCGGGCCACGCCATCACCGCCGCAGGGGCAGGTCCGACGCAACCGCCGCGTGAATGTGCCGCTCTGGTCGGCGCTGCTCGCGACCGCCCTGTCCGCGCTTGCGCTGCTCGGCCACCACACCGGGCAGTGGGCCGTGCCGGGACTCGCGGAAGCCGAACTTGCAACCGTGGATGCGCGCTTTTCTTTGCGTGGGCCGCGTCCGCCGCGGGATGGCCAGATTGTCGTCGTCGGCTTTGACGATCGGCTGCGGCAGGCGGCGCCGGACGTGTTCCAGCGGCGCGCAGGCTGGGCGACCTTCCTTCGTGCTCTCGCGCACTACCAGCCGCGGGCCGTCGGCCTGGACGCGTTCTTCGCCACCGCGGAGCTGCCTCTGCCGGCTCCGGTCACCCAGGCTGTCGCCGGCGCGCTGGCCGGGCTGACGGCGGAGGAGGTCGCGCGCTCCCCCGCGGTGGCCCGCGCCCACGATGCGCTGCGGCAAGTGCACGAGGCGGTGCGCGGCGATGCCGCGCTGGCGTCGGCCTTGAGAGAATCGCACAACGTGCTGCTGCCGCTGCTGATGTTCCTCGACCACGGCGAGCAGGAGCCGCTGCCGCCCGGCAGTCCGGAGCCGCCGGGCTTGAAGGGCGCGCGGCTCACCGAGGGCGTGGTGACGGACGCACCGGCGGGCCAGCGGCCGCCGCGCGCGGAGGCGGGGGTGTACGGTTCCTTGCCGATCCTGGCGGCGGCAGCGTCTGGCGCGGGCTCCGTGAACGTGCTGCGCGACGCCGACGGCAAGGTGCGGCGCGTGCTGACCGTCATCCAGCACGGCGAGCGCTACTATCAGGCGATGGGCTTGTCCCTGGCGCAGCGCGCGGAGGCGAACCTGCCGACCATCTACGAGACGGGCGACGCGACCGTGATGCTCGGCAAGCACGCGCTGCCGGTCGATCGCAACGGCA
>CAIXAA010000691.1 GCA_903917305.1 uncultured Myxococcales bacterium
ATCGTCGGACCGCCGGACCGCCATGACCTGGACTACGACCCCTTCAAGGACAAGGGAGCGAAGACCAAGGAGAGCAATGAGTTGCCGGACATCGAGGGCGTCGACGTGATCGAACTGCCGTCGGAGGGCGATGCCAAGGAGTCGGCGCCCAAGACCGACAAGACCGACAAGGCGGACAAAGCCGGAAAGACCGAGAAGAGCGACGCGGACCTGGGCGACAGCCCGGATACGGCGGCGCCCGCCGAGAAGGCGCCGAGCAAGCCCGCGCTGGCCAAGGACAAGACCACCAAGCCGGCCGCCAAGAAGCCTGCGGCCAAGCAGGCGCCCGGGGGACAGCCGTAGATGATCGACCCGCGCCTCATTGGTGAAATCCTCGTGGAAGACGGGCTTTGCAGCGCGGAGGCGGTGGAGTCTGCCCTCAAGCAGCAGACGGAGCGCGGCGGGCTGACGGGCGAGCTGCTGGTCGGCCAGGGCTCTGTGACCAAGCTGCAAGTGCTGGAAGCGTTGGGCAAGCAGCTTGGACTGACGGTGCACCAGAAGATCGAGGACGACCAGATCGACGTCTCGCTGGTGGGCAAGCTCAGCATGGGCTACGCCAAGGACTCGGAAGTGCTGCCGATTCGCCTGGCGGACGGCGTGCTGAGCGTGGCGACCTCCAACCCGATGATGACCAGTGCGCTGGACGACCTGCGCGTGCTGTTCGACGGCGCCCGCATCGAGCCGTTCCTGGTGACGCAGGATGTGCTGAACACCGCGATCAACCACGCTTTTGACCGCCGCGCTCGCGCCGATCAGGTCGTGGGTGACATGGAAAAGGGTGACAGCGGTGTTGCAGACATTGCGCTGGAGCTCGAGGACGCCGCCAAGGACATTCTCGACGAGGACGACGAGGCGCCGATCATCCGGCTGGTGAATTCCGTGTTGAATCAGGCAGCGAAGGAGCGGGCTTCGGACGTCCACATCGAGCCGATGGAGAAGTACGTCCTGATCCGCTTTCGCAAGGACGGCGTCTTGAAGGAAGTCGTGCGGACTTCCAAGAAGTTCCAGCCGTCGATCACCAGCCGCGTCAAGATCATGGGCAACCTGAACATCGCGGAGAAGCGCATGCCGCAGGACGGCCGCATCCGCATCAAGGTGGCCGGCCGCGACATCGACCTGCGCCTCTCGACCATCCCGACCGCGCACGGCGAGCGCATCGTGATGCGTCTCTTGGACAAGGGCTCGACCACGCTGGACTTGAAGACCTTGGGCATGCGCGCCGAAGTCGTCGAAGCGATGGCGCAATTGGTGCACCGGCCCAACGGCATCCTGCTGTGCACCGGCCCGACCGGCTCCGGCAAGACGACGACGCTGTACTCGGCGCTGACCAGCATCAACAACCCGGACATCAACATCCTGACCATCGAGGACCCGGTCGAGTACCAGCTGGAAGGCATCGGGCAAATGCAGGTCAACCCCAAGATTGACTTCACGTTTGCCAAGGGCCTGCGCGCCACGCTGCGCCAGGACCCGGACGTGGTGCTGGTCGGCGAGATCCGCGACTTGGAAACAGCTGAAATTGCGGTGCAAGCCGCGCTCACCGGTCACCTCGTGCTCTCAACCGTGCACACGAACGACGCGGCCTCGACCTACACCCGTATGGTCGACATGGGCGTGGAGCCGTTCCTGCTGTCGTCTTCGATTGTTGGCATCCTGGCGCAGCGGCTCATCCGCGTGCTGTGCCGCGACTGCCGCGTGCCGCACCTGCCGACCGACCTGGAGCTGGAGCAGCTGGGCTTGAAGCGCAGCGATCCGCGCCTCAAGACGGCGACGTTCTACCGCGCCAAGGGCTGCCCGCAGTGCTCGATGAGCGGCTACGCCGGCCGCTCCGGCCTGCATGAACTGCTGATTCCGAACGAGGAAATCAAGCGCCTGGTCGTGTCCAAGTCCGATGCCGGCACCATCAAGCGCGCGGCGGTGGCCGGCGGCATGGCGACGCTGCGCGACGACGGCGCCCAGAAGTGCATGGGCGGCTTCACCACGGTGGAAGAAGTGATGCGGATCGCCAACGCAGACGAAGAAGAGTAGAGAGTTCATGCCTGTTTATGAGTACATCGGCAAGAACGCGGACGGTCGCTCGGTCAAGGGCGTGCTCGACGTCGACAGCGTGCGCGGCCTCAAGGCTGCGCTGCGCCGCGACCGCGTCTTCCTGACGGAGTACCACGAGGCGACGGCCAAGGGCGCGAAAGCCAAGGTCAAGGCCGGCGTGAAGCAGAAGGCGGGCTCGCGCGACTTCGACCTCGAAGAGCTGCTGACCCGCATCTCGCCCCAGGATCTCTCGGAGATGACGCGGCAGCTGGCGACGCTGCTCAAGGCCGGCGTGCCGCTGGTCGACTCGATGGCGGCGATCGTCGAGCAGGTGGAGAATCCCAAGCTCAAACGCGTGCTTTCGCAGGTGCGCACCCAGGTCAACGAAGGCGCGCCGTTCTGGCGTGCGCTGTCCGAGCACCCCAAGGTCTTCGAGTCGACGTACTACAACATGGCGCGCGCCGGCGAGATGTCGGGCAACCTGGACATCGTGTTGCAACGCCTTGCCGATTTTACGGAATCGCAGGTGCGGCTGCGCAACAAGATCATCGGCGCCATCACCTACCCCGTCATCATGCTCATCATCAGCGTGCTCATCGTCACGGCCATGATGGTGTTCGTCGTGCCGCAGATCACCATGATGTTCGCGGACTTGGGCGCAGACCTGCCGTTCATCACCAAGGTCCTGATCTTCCTGTCCAAGAGCTTGACCGTCGGCTGGCCGATCCTGGTGCTGCTGATCGTCGGCGCGGTCCTCGCGTTCCGGCGCTGGAAGGCGACCGAAGCCGGCGCGGATCACTGGGACACGTGGATGCTCAAGGTGCCGGTGCTCGGCGACCTTATCCGCAAGATCGCGATTTCACGCTTTTCTCGCACGCTGTCGACGCTGCTCAGCTCTGGCGTGCCGCTGCTGACGGCCATGGAGATCGTCGAGAACGTCGTGGCCAACCGCGTGCTGGCCAAGGTGCTGGCCGAGGCGCGCACGGCGATCCGCGAGGGCGACAGCATCTTCGGACCGCTCAAGCGTTCCGGGGAGTTTCCGCCGATGGTCTGCCACATGATCGCCATCGGCGAGCGTTCGGGCGAGCTGGAGAACATGCTCAAGAACGTCTCCGAGAGCTACGAGAATCAGGTCGACACGAAGGTCAACGCCCTGACTTCGTTGCTGGAACCCCTGATGATCGTCGGCATGGGCGTCATGGTCGCCTTTTTGGTGGCGGCGATCCTTTTGCCGATGATGAAGCTGACCCAGGCCGTGCAGCACGGCTGAGTGCGTGTGAATGGGCTTGCGCCCAAGGAGCTGACAATGTTTCGTAATTTGTGGATGCGTCTCGAAAGCCTTGATTCCTACGGTCCGGGCACCGCAGGTTCTGAAATGGCACGGCGCCGTGCGCCAAATGGCATGACCTTGATTGAAATCATGGTCGTGATCGTGATCATCGGCGTGCTGGGCTCGGCGCTGGCGGTCGGCGTGTTCGGCATGCTCGGCGACGCAAAGGAGGATGCGTGCAAGGCGCAGATCCAGACCGTCGGCGGCGTGATCGAGGCGTACGAGGCGCGCAAGGGCGATTTCCCCGAGTCGCTGCAGATGCTGACCGAGGGCAAGCGCGCCAAGTTGAAGACCACGAACCTCAAGGATCCGTGGAAGCAGGACCTGCTCTACAGCGCGCAGGGCGACGGCTTTTCGCTGTGCTCCAACGGACCGGACAAGAAGTCCGGCACCGAAGACGACATCTGCTACGGCGGGCGTGAGAAGCAGTGACACGTGACGGCGACACAGGCGGCGCGAGCCGCGGATTCACCCTCATCGAGGTGATGGTCGTCGCCGTCGTCATTGCCGTGGTCGGCGCGGCGGTCGCGGTCGGCATCGGCAACATCCGCGGCGCCTCGGTGCAGGCCGAGGCAGGCAAGCTCGCGATCTCCGTGCGCTACCTCTACAACCTGGCGGTGCTGTCGGGCCACAACCACCGGCTGGTGATTGACCTGGATTCCGGGACGTATTGGGGCGAGGAGCAGACGTCGATCGACCCGTGCGAGACGTTCCTGCTGCCCCCGGAAGGCGATGCGCGGGCGTCCAAGGCGCGCAAGAAGGCAACCGACGAGGAAGAGGAGAAGAACGCGGCCAAGGGCGGCAAGGCCGGTTTTGCCGAGTCGAAATCCAAGCTTCTGGCGAAGTACCAGCTCGACAAGGGCCTGAGCTTCGCTCGCGTGATGACCTCGCACCAGCAAGAGCCGAGCGTGAAAGGCCAGGCTTACGTGTACTTCTTCCCCAATGGCACCACGGAGAACGCGCTGATCGACGTCGAAGGGGACCCGGACGACATCATGACCGTGGAGGTCATGGCGCTGCAGGGCAAGGCGACCGTGCACAAGGAGCGCGTGCCCTTGGATGCGTTCGGAGGCAAGGGCGGATGAAGCGGTCGCAGCGCCAGGCAGGACAGCGCGCGGGCGGCTTCACGCTGCTCGAAGTGCTGATTGCGCTTGCTGTCCTGGCATTCGCGCTGACCATCATCACGGCCGGCGCGTCGTCGTCTGCCATTTTGTCCAAGCGCATCTACCGCTCGACCGTGGCCGCCCTGCTCTTGCGCGGCACCTTGCTGGACATCGAAGCCACCTACCGCAAGGACGGTTTTCCCGACAACGACGTCACCGGCAAGGACTGCGAGCTGCCCAAGGCGTATGCGCGCCAGTTCAAGTGCAAGTACGACCTGATTGGTTTGAACCTCGATGACGGCGCCATCTCCGACATGACGACGCAGGCCAACGCGATGCTGGCGAAAGCCCAGGAATCGCTTGCGCAAACTGGCGCTCTGGACAAGCTCAACGCCGACCCGGGTGCCGGCGGCGGCGCGCCCAAGCCGGCGGTGTCGAGCCTGGGCGCGGCGGCCAACAGCGCGCAATCCGCAGGTCTGGACCTGGGGCAGCTGTCCAAGGGCGGCGACATGATGGGCCTCATCGGCACCATCCTGATGAGCGGCGAGCAAGGACTGAACCTGCTTTCCCTTTGCGACATCAACATTTCCGTGCTGCAGATGTCGATGGGCCTGATGATCTCGGAGCTGCTGCCGCGCATCTTGAAGCGCGCTTCGGACCGCACGCGCAAGGTCGTGCTGCACCTGAGCTGGAAGGACGACGAGGGCGAGAAGCGCCAACTGGAGATCGAGACGTTCACGACCGCCGTCAGCCAGGAAGAGGCGGCGATGATCCAGGCGATGAAGAACGGCGAGAAGGTCCAGGGCGCGCTCGACTCCAAGCTGCCGCCGGGTCAGCAGCCGGGGATGCAGCCCGGGATGCCGGGCATGCCGGGGGCGATGCCGCCGCTTGGAGGCATCCGATGATGCGCCAACGCGGCTTCACGCTCGTGGAAGTCATTGTCGCCGTGTCGCTTCTGGCGATGCTCGGCATCATCATCGCGACGTCGACCGCGTCGATCCTGGGCGCGATCCAGGACACGCGGTCGATGCAGGACTACTACCACACGGCGCGCGTGGCCCTGGGCCGCATGGAGCGCGAGGTGTCGATGGCCTACCTCTCCAAGCACCAGGGGGAGATGCGCACGACCAAGACGGTGTTCATCGGCAAGTCGACCAGCATCCTGTTCAGCTACATCGGCCACCGGCGCATGATGCGCGACGCCGCCGAGAGCGACGAAGGCTTTGTCGAGTACAAGATCGAGCGCGACCCGAAGTGCGGCTGCGAGGCACTGGTGCGGCGCGAGAAGGTCATCATCGACGAGACGCCGCAAAAGGGCGGGCAGCGGCAGGTCCTGGCCGAAGGCGTCAAGAAATTGACCTTTCAATACTGGGACATGGACAAGGAGGCCTGGACCTCCGATTGGCGCGTGGAGATCGACAACGTCCAGGCGGAGCTGCTGGCGAAGGCGCAGAAGGCGGCCGTGGGCACGGCGATGACGGGAAACGCCAACCTGGGCAACGTCCTGGCGGCGCAGAAGCCGGTCGTGGTGACGCACACGGCGGACGACCTGTGGCTGCCGGCGCGCGTGCGCATCTCGATCGTGCTGGACACGCAAGATGGCGATCTGCCGTTCGAGACGCAGACGCGCATCCGCCTGCAGGAACCGCTTGATTTCAATGGGCCGATCTCGAACAAGGCGCTGGAGAACGCGTCCGGCATGAACGGCGCCTTCCCGGCGATGACGCCGCCCGGGATGCCGCTGGGCGGCTCCGCCAATCCGATGGGCGCCGCGCCACCGCCGATGGGAGGTGGCCGATGAGTTCGTGGCGCACGTCCCTGCGCGACGCCTTGCAGGCGGGATTTCGCAGCGTCGGCGAAGGCTCCAAGGGCCCGCCGGACCGGCAGCGCGGCGTGGCGCTGCTCCTGGCGCTCACGGCGATCGCGATCCTGTCGATCTTCTCGCTCGAGTTCACGTACCAATCGCAAGTGGCGGTGCGCACCAGCGGCTATGTCGAGGCCGAGATCGAGGCGCACCTGCACGCGCGCGCGGCGGTGGAGCTGGCGGGGCTGGTCATCGGCTCGACCGACATCGTCGAGTCGATCATCGCCAAGTACGCGACCATGCTGGGAGGTCGCAAGCCGCAGATCTCGACCGCGGCCTACGCCTGCGAGTTCGTCAACGCGTTCTGCGAAGGCAAGATGGTCCTGATGGGCCTGGAACTCGTGAACCTGCAAGGGCGCGAGGCGGTCGGCTTGAAGCGCGGCACCTGCGGCTGCACGAGCGGCGACGAGGACGGGCGCATCAACATCAACCGCGTCGGAGACTTGAACCAGAAGCAGGCCGTGTTCGACACGCTGTACAAGCTGCTGGAGCGCAACGAGGGCGTCACGCAAGTCGGCGATCTCGACAAGGACATGGCCAACCTGGCGCTGAACATCATCGACTGGGCGGACAAGGACCAGCTGCGCACGGACATCGACCCGGCGACGCGGCGGCTGATTGAGGGAAGCGGCGCGGAAGGCGCGGCGTACCGGCGGCAAGGCTACAAGTCCAAGGACGCGCCGTACGACACGACCGAGGAAGTGCGCCTGGTCGAGGGCATGACGGACCCGCTGTGGTGCAAGTTGAAGGATCAGCTGACGGTCTATTCGACGGAGAAGCTGAACGTGAACACGGCGCCCATCGAGGTCATCAAGGCGCTGATCTGCAAGAACCTGGCGAACCCCGCGAATGAACTGATTGCCTGTGCGCGCGGCTACCAGCAGCAGGCGTTCATTCCAGTCAACGTCGTCGGGCAATACATGGAAACTTGTCGGGTCTTGAAGAAGATCATGTTCAGTCCGCCGTTTGCCAACACCGGGCGCTTCGTGCAGTTCTTCGACAAGCTCGGCACGGTGCTGCCGGCGGACTATGCGCAAGTGCTGCAGATCAACCACGGCAAGATGCTCGACGACATCGGAACCAGCGGCAAGATCGTGCGCATCTCCGCGTACGGCACGAGCGGACAAGTCCAGAAGAAAATCACGGCTTTGCTCGATACGGGATCACAGAAGTACGTCTACTGGCGCGAGGACTGATCGCCGCAGGCGATCTTCCTGGGAAAAGCGAAGGATCTCATGGCACACAGAATCCTGGGGCTCGACATCGGCAACCGCGGCATCAAGCTCGCCATCGTCGACAAGACGTTGCGCGTGGCGGCGCTGACCGGTTGGGACGAGGAGCCGATTCCCGCGGGTGCGGACGACACGGTGCGCAGCGAAGCGCTGCGGCGGCTGCTGGCGCGCAATGCGCGGCCGGACGACGTGCTGTCGACCGGTCTGCCGGCGCAGCTCTGCCTGCACCGCACGCTGATGTTCCCGTTCCGCGACGACAAGGCGATCGCCGAGGCGGTGGGCTTCGAGCTGGAGAACCACATCCCGACGCCGCTGTCCGATCTCATCATCGGCCACGTCACGCTGCGCGAGAAGGATGGCCAGAGCGAGGTGCTGGCGGTGGCGGCGCCACGCGGCAAGGTCGAGCGGCAGCTGGAGATGCTCAAGGGCGCCGGCCTGGACGCGCGCCGTTTGAACCTGAATTCGCTGAGCTATGCCAGCCTGGTGCGCAGCCTGCCGGACATGGCGACCGGCACGACGATGCTGGTGGACATCGGGACGCGCACCTCCGAGGTGGTGGTGCTGGAAGACGGGCGCACGCAGTTCCTGCGCAGCCTGTCCGTGGGCGCCGAGCACATCGCGGAGCTGATGGCGGTGCACCTGCCGCCGCCGGGTGGGCATGTGTCGCTGCTGCTGGAGGAGCAAGGGCTTCTGCTCTCCCCGGGCGAGACGCCGGACACGCCGGAGGAGCGCGAGCGCAACGACGCCACCGCCGCGGCCATGGCCCCGCTGCTGCGCGAGCTGCGCCAGACCATGGCGGCCTGGCTGCGCAAGAGCCACACGCGGCCGGATCGGCTGCTGGTGACGGGCGGCATGACGCGGCTGCGCGGCCTGCTGGACTACCTCGAGTACAACCTGGGCATGGCGGTGATGCCGGTGCGCCTCGGGGACCTGGCGCACGTGCAAGTGCCGAATGTGGCGCAGCTCAGCGAGACGGGCGCGCTGGCGGTGGCCCTGGCGCTGGAGGCTGCCGATGCGCGCGCCGACCAGAACGTCGACTTTCGCCAGGGCGAGCTGGCCTACGAGGGCGATTTCCAGGTCCTGCGCGCGCGACTGCCGCAGATCGCTGCGTTTTTCGTGATCGCCCTGTGCCTGCTGGGCATCCGCACCAGCCTGACGTACCGCGCGCTGCTGACCGAAGAGACGCAGCAGTTCACGCAGATGCAGTCGGTGTCCAAGGCGGTGACGGGCAAGACTGCCCACAGTTTCGAGGAGTTGCGCAAGGAGTTGGGCCGCGAGCCCAAGGTTGACATGGCGGGGTTGTACCCGGACATGTCGGCGTTCAAGGTGCTGGAAGAGATTTCGAAGATCATTGACAAAGTGACCGAACCGCCGGACTTCGTGCCGCCGGGCGGTCCGGGCGATCCGGGGCTGCCGCAGGTGGAGGCGCGCACGCCGCCGGACTTGGGGCGCATGGCGGACCCGGCAATGATGGGTCGTCAAGGGTTCCGAGGCGTTCCGGGGCTGAACGGCGCGCCGCCGATCCGCGGCGCGGTGAGCCAGGCAGACGATGACGCGGGCGACACCAGCCCGTCGCGGCACCGCCGCGCGATCGTGCCGAAGGTGCCGACGGATCCGGGCAGCACGCTGACGCCGCCGCCGGCAGGTGGGCGACCGGGTGCCGCGGGCGCGCCGGGCGATGCCGGCGAGGGCGGCGACAAGCCGGAGAAGGACGGCCCGTTCACCGGCCACAAGATCGAGCTGTCCGCGATGCAGATCGAGCGCAACAACGCGACGATCCGCGGCGATGCCGACTCGCAGGACGCGCTGCTGGCGCTGCAGCAGGCGATCGACGCGCACCGCTGCTTCGGCAAGGCCAAGTCGTCCGCGGACCGCATCACGTTCGAGCGGCACCGCGACTGGTTCAAGTTCACGATTCAATTCGAGATTGCCTGCCCGCAAGCGGACGCCGTACCGGCCAAGGGCAAGAAAGGCGACAAGGGCGACGCGGACGGTGCCAAGGCCGGCAAGGCCAAGGCTGATGAAGCGAGTGACGAAGAAGAATAGGGGGAATCGATGGTTGCGATCATCGCAATGAAGTTCGGGCGCATCGGCGCCATGTTCGAGCGGATGAGCGACCGCGAACGCCAGATCGTGTTCGGCGGCATCGCGATGGTCACGCTCGCGGGCCTCGTCCTGGGCTCGGTCCTCGTGTCGCGGCGCGTCAGTGCGCTGGAAGAGGAAGTGACGACGAACGAAGCCTCGCTGCACGAGATCACCGAGCTGGCGCCGCTCTACCTGGCGCGCGTCGCCGAGGAGAAGGCGGTCGAGCAGCAGCTGGACCGCGCGTCCAAGGAATCGCTGCAGGCCACCGTGCTGGGCATCGCCAAGACCGTGTCGTTCGAGCGCAAGGATCCGGACGGCAACCCGACGACGGAAAAGCTGAGCGATACCATCAAGTTCTCCAACGCGACGGAGATCCTGGCGGAGCTGACGCACAAGCAGAAGAAGGGCGCCAAGCACACGTCGAAGAAGCAGAAGTCGGGCAAGCAGGTGTTTTTGTCGAGCATCGACGCGGTGTTCCAAGGCGTGCCGGATGAGGCGCTGATGCGCTTCCTGGCCAAGCTGGAGACGCACCCGGATCCGATGTTCGGCCTGACGCTGGACATCAGCCGCACCGGCACGAGCCGCGATCAGTTCCAAGCCACCATCAAGATTGGTCAATTCCGCTTCGGCAACATGGAGGACAGCGAGTGAACCGCCTGCTTGCTCATCCGCGCGTCCTGGCCGTCCTGCAATGGACCGGCTACACGCTGTTTTTCCTGATGGTCCTGATCCTGTGCGTGCCGCTGACGTTTCCGACGCGGCAACTGCGCGGCTTCATCGCGCGGCAGGCGCGCGCCCAGGGCTATCCGCTGGAGATCGAGAACCTCGCGCTGCACGGGCTGGGGGGCATCGAGATCGGCGGCGTGCGCGTGACGCTGCCGGGCAAGCCAGGGCAGCCGGGCGAGAACGGCGCGATGACGCCGGACATCCCGGAGACCGAGCTCAAGATCGACAAGCTGACGGCGCGCGTGGCGTTGCTGCCGGCGCTGTTCGGCAAGAAGATCGACGTGACGTTCGACATCGACGCGGGCGGCGGCCACATGGAGGGCGGGCACGTCGTCAAGAAGGGCGACGTCATCGACTTCGACATTGCCAAGATTACGGACTTTTCGCTGGGCGAGATGGGCCTGGGCTCGCGGGTGCTGGCCGGCCAGAAGCTGACGGGCGAGCTGGACGGCAGCATGGCGGGCAACGTCAAGGTGCACTGGGGCGGCAGCACGGAGGACATGACCGGCAGCGTGGATCTGGAGATGGCGGACGCGATCCTGCGCTCCCCGGAGCTGGCGCTGGAAGGCGGGCTCAAGCTGACGGATCTGGCGATGGGCACCGTGACGATCAAGGTGCGCATGAACCTCAAGTCGCAGATCCCGCTGCTGGCGACGCAGCACGGCAGCGACAAGTCGACCGTCATCCACATCGAACAGATGGAAGCGATTGGCGATCAGCTGGAGCTGGTGACGGAGGAGAGCTCGCACATCCTGATTCCGCCGGGCAAGGGCGGATGGAAGGCCGCGACGATCCAGCTGCATTTTGCGTTCGCGCTGCCGGACAAGAAGGTGGCGGACGCCAAGGCGAAGGGCGAGGGCAAGGGCGAGGCCAAGCCGGACCAGAGCGATCGGCTCAAGTGGGCGTCGATCATCACGATGGCGGGGGCGAAGCTCAAGCCTTTCGAGCGCAACGGCTTCTACGGCATGACCTGCACCGGGCCGCTGGCGCGGCCGCAGTGCCGGCCCGCCGTGCCGCAGGTGACCGTGGGCACGCGCGCCAAGACCGATGGGCTGCCGCACCCGGCGGGCGAGGAGAAGAAGCCTGGCGACGCGGCCAAGCCCGAGGAGAAGGAGCCGGTCATCGTGCCGCCGACGCCGGCGATGCAGCCGA
>CAIXAA010000692.1 GCA_903917305.1 uncultured Myxococcales bacterium
AAGGTGGAACAGTTTCTGCGAGATGGTGGAACAGCGCCTCGACCATCACCACGCCGCCGTCGACCAGCAGGCCGAAGTCGATGGCGCCCAGGCTCATCAGGTTGCCCGCGGCGTTCAGCGCGACCATGCCCAGCGCAGCGCCCAGCATCGAGAGCGGAATGACCAGCGCGACCATCACGCCGGCGCGCAAACTGCCCAGCAAGACGAGCAAAACCGCGATGACCAGCGCGCCGCCTTCCGCGAGGTTGGCGCCGACCGTGTGCAGCGTGCGCCCCACGAGGTCGCTGCGGTCGTAGACGAGGCGAATCTTCACATCGGCCGGCAGCGTCGCTTGCACGGCGGGCATCTTGGCATGGATGGCGCGCATGACCTCCAAGGCATTGGCTTCACGCAGCATTTGCACCATCACGTAGACGGTCTCGCCACGGCCGTTCGCCGTCGCGGTGCCGATGCGCGCCACGGCCGATTGCACCACGTCCGCGACGTCCGCGACGCGCACCACCGCGTTGCCGTCCATCCGCACGATCGCCGCCGCCAGCTCGCCCGGCGTGTGCGGCCACGCAACCCCGCGCAAAAGCGTCTGTCCGCTGCCCGCCGCCACGCTCGCGCCCGGCGCACTGCCCACCGCCGCGCGCATCGCCTCGGCCAGCATCGGCAGCGTGACGTGCAGCCGCGCCATGTCCGCAGGCCGCGCCACCGCGTCGAACGTGCGCTGGTCGCCGCCCCATTGGTTGACTTCCACGACGCCCGGCACGGCACGAAGCAGAGGTGCGATACGCAGTTGCACCAGCTCCATCAGCTCCGCGGGCGTGCGCCGCGGCGAACTGAGCGCGAAATGGAAGATCTCGCCCAGGCCGCCGGTCAGCGGACCCAGCTCCGGCGGATCGATGCCCGGGGGCAGATCGCTGCCGACGATGTTGAGCCGCTCCTGCACGACCTGGCGCGCGCGGAAAGGGTCGACGTCGTCGTCAAAAACCGTCGTCACCGAGGAGATGCCGTAGCGCGACAGGCTGCGCTGCAACAGGATGCCCGGCACGCCGCCCAGCGCCGACTCGATGGGCCGTGTCACCAGCCGCTCGACCTCTTCGGGCGTCAGACCGGGCGCGCGGGTCAGCACCAGCACCTGGTTGCTCGTCACGTCGGGCAGCGCGTCGAAGCGCATCCGGAGCGCGCCGATGCCGGCCAGCGTGCACAGCACCATCGTCAACACGACGACCAGGCGCCGGTTGTGCAGCGACCAGCGCACGAGGTGCTCAATCACGGGGTCGCTCCTGCAGGGCCAGGGGGGAGCGTTCCGCTTCTGCCGCGACTTCGTCGCCTACCGCAAGGCCGCGCACCACGGCTGTTGCGCCAGAAATGGCGAGTACTTCAACAGCCTTCCACTGGGCGCCGTCGCCCTGGCGCAGCACCACGTGCGGCTTGCCCTGGCGCTCGTCGATGGCGCGCGCCGGAATCTGCACGGCGCCCTGCGGCATCGAGGTCGCTCGCACGCGACCGCGCAGCCCGGGCGGCAGCGGCGGAGCGTCCGTCAGCTCGTACCAGGCGATGACGCTGCCATCCGCCGGGTCGATGGCGGTCGACGTCGGGCTGGAGGCCAGCGTGTACACGCCGCCCGTCGAAGGCACAAAGCCAAGCTGCAGCCCCGAAGGCAGCGGTTGATGCAGGTGAATCTCGACCCGCGCCGGCTGATCCCCGGCGATGCGCGCCAGCGACGTCGGGCCGGGCTCCAGCACCGCGCCCAGCTCCGCCGCCATCTCGCGCACGATGCCGCCCACTGGCGCGCGCAGGGTCCAGATCCCGGTGGCCAGCAGCACCGGCCACTCCTTCTCGGCCACGCCCGCGCCGCGCAGCACGGCTTGGGCATGGTCGTGATCCGCCTGCAAGCTTGCGAGACTGCTTTCGATTTCGAACAGCTCGCCGGTCCGTGCCAAGCCCTCGGCCTTGAGGCTGCGCAGCTCCGTCAGGCGGCGCTTGTGCGCGGCCATGCGCTCCGTCGCGCTCTGGTGCATGGCCGCCGCCTGCACGAGCTCGGGCGCAAGCACCTCGGCAATGGCCGCGCCTTGCTCCACGCGGTCGCCCACACGCACCAGCAGGCGTCGCACCTGCACGCGCACGGGGGCCGTCACCGTCGCGGTCGCCTCGGGCGGGGCGGAAGTGCGCGCCGGCACTTCGAGAATCGTCATGTCGCCCGGCACGATCGCCTTGATCCACGGCGTCGGCGTGCTGGTCGCCTGATGCTGCGGCGCAGGCGCGGTCGCGGGGGCCGCCGGCTGCGTGCCACGATCACAGCCGGCGAGCACCGTCGCGGCCAGAATGCATGGAAGAACCCGAGTCTTCACTTCGATCCTCCGGCGCTGCGCTCGCCGCCGGCCGAGACCAGCTCGGCGTACAGCATCCACGCCTTGATTTCCGCCCAGGTGCGGGCGCCGCGGATCTCCGTCAGGCGCCGCACCGCTTCGAGCGCATCGCGGCGCGAGC
>CAIXAA010000693.1 GCA_903917305.1 uncultured Myxococcales bacterium
CTGATGGCGGCAGTGGAAGACAGCTTGAAGCGGCTGGGGACGGACTACATCGACCTCTACCAGATTCACGGCGTGGACAAGGTGACGCCGCTGGAGGAGACCATCGAGGCGCTCGCCGACATCGTGCGCAGCGGCAAGGTGCGCTACGTCGGGTTCTGCAACCTGCCGGCGTGGACCGCCATGAAGGCGCTGGCGATCGCGGATCGCAAAGGCCTGCCGCGCTTCGTGTCGGCGCAGATGTTCTACGCGATTGCCGCGCGCGACATCGAGCAGGAGATCGCGCCGCTGGCCGAGGAGGAAGGCCTGGCCATCCTGCCGTGGTCGCCGCTGGCGGGCGGGCTGCTGAGCGGCAAGTTCAAGGAAGGCGAACCGGGTCCGGCGGGCGCGCGACGCTCGGGGTTCGATTTTCCGATTGTCGACAAGAAGCGCGCCTTTGCCTGCGTCGATGCCATGCGGCCGATGGCCGAGGCGCGCGGCGTGAGCGTCGCCCAGATCGCGCTGGCGTACCTGCTGCACAAGCCGTTCGTCACGAGCGTGATCCTCGGGGCCCGCACCCAAGAGCAGCTGGTCGACAACCTGGCGGCAGCCGCGGTCCAGCTGTCGGAGGCGGAGATGCAAATCCTGAATGACGTCAGCGCGTTGCCGCCAGCGTATCCCGGCTGGATGGTGGACTGGCAGAACAGCCGCGACCGCAACGGCGACGGCTCGGCGCGCGCGTAGCCGCGGCCGCTCAGCGCCCCACGTCGAACTTCGCGACGATCTTGAGCTGCACGCCGTCCAACCCCGCACGCCGCCACGTCTTGAGCGGGCCGACGACGCAGTCGACCAGGCCCTGCTCCGCCTCCTTGGACACGACCTCGACGTCCGTCACGTGGTCGCCGGCGTGCTTGGAGACGACCACCACCGTGCCCCTCAGCGTCGGATTGGCCTTGAGCGCCCGCTCGTACGCCGCACGCGCCCGCACCTTGAGCAGCGCGGAAAAGGCCTCCAGATCCTTGGGTTCCGCGCTGCCTTGGAGCACTTCGACCTTGATCACGACGTCGCTCTGGATCCGCAGGTCCACCGGCGCACCGCCGCCGGCCGTGCCCAACTCCGCGATTCCGCTGCCGGCGCCGCGCGTGCGCTTGCCCTTGCTGAGGCCGCTCACGCCGACGCCGTCCATGTTGCCGCCGAGGTCGCCGAATCCGGTGCCGCTGTTCGTTCCGAAGACGTCCTTCAAGTTCGGATTCTTGCCGCCTTTCGTGTCGATGATGGCCAACAAGCCCTGTTTCTTCACGCCTTCCATGACCTTGCGCTTGCGGTCGTCTTTCGCGGCGCGCTGCGAGTCGTCCCCAGCCTTGACGTCCGCCGGTGCAGCGACCGGCCGCGTCGCCGACTCCGCCGTCTGGGCCGCTTCCAGCTCCGAATGCCGGCCTGCGGACAGCGTCGTCGGAGCCTCTTGGTGATCGGCCAACGCGACCGCCGCCGCCTGCTTCGGCGCACGCCACGCCGCCGCCTCGTCCACACGCCGCGTCTGGCCGCCCTGCAGCTGCCAGAGCGCGTGGTTGTGCGCCAGGCGAATCGACACCGCCGCCTCTGCCGCCGTCGTGACCGTGTCGTCTGCCCAGATGCTGTCGCGCAGCGCAAGCGCCCGGGCGGCTGCAGGTGCGCCAGCGCGACGCGCGGTCACGCGACCTTCCAGCGCTTCGACGGTTCCCGCTGGCGCTGCGACCGCAGCAGCCTGGGGAGGCGCAGGCGCCTCAGGTGCCGGCTTGTCGCAGGCGATCGCCGCCGCGGCAAGGACAAGGCAAAGAAAATAGCTACTTGCTGCGCTGTTCATAGACGCCATCCCAATCCGCGGCAGGCGGGTCCGCAGCCAG
>CAIXAA010000694.1 GCA_903917305.1 uncultured Myxococcales bacterium
ATCTGCTCGACGTGCTGCTGCTGGACGACCCGCTGCACGCGGAAGCCTTTGAGATGCGTGGCAATGTCCTGGCCGAACTGCCGCAGGAGACGCGCGTCGAGCGCCTCGCCTCGCACTTCCGCCACGGCATCGAGCACGCCCAGACGCCGGCGGAGCGTCTGCACGCCCGCGTCGGCCTCGCCAAGCTGCTGCACGACGAGATGGGCGCGAGCGAGGAAGCTTTTGACCTTGTGAACGAGCAGTTGCAGGAGGGCCTCGACGAGGGGCGCGACGCGCTGCTGCAGCTCGCGATCACCTACGCGGGTGGCGTGGGCAGCCACCTGAAGGTGCAGGCGCTCTGGCGCTTCGAGGCGGGACGCGACAAGGATCCCGCGGCGCGCACCAAGGCGTTCGAGGCGCTGGTGGGTGCGGCGGCGGTCGTCGAGGCGGATCTGGACGTCGTGGAGCTGGCGCGCAGCCTGGCGGTGGCGCACCCGACCGACGAAGTGCTGTGGCAGCAACTGGAGCTGGCGGCGGGCCAGGACCGCGCCCATGTGGTGCGCGAGGCCCTGTTGGCGGCGGAGGAGTCCTGCGAGAACCCGGCTTTGCGCCACGATCTGCTGGCCAAGGCGGCGCGCCTGGCGCAGGCGGCGGGCGATATCGACGCGGGCATCACGGGTTGGCGCATGGCGCTGCGCGCCGAGGATCGGCCGCAGGCGCGGCTCGAGCTGCGCAAGCTGCTGCGCAGCGCGGGCCGCATGGCCGATCTGGCGATCGATCTGGAGCAGACCGGCGACGTGGCGCGCGCCGAGGATACGGCGACGCTGCTCGAAGCGGTGGAGCTGTGGTTCGGGCCGGCGGGGCATCCGGACCGCGGGCTGGCGCTGCTCGCGCGGCTGGCGCACGAGTGGCGCGATCGCGCCGACATCGCCGATCGGTGGCTGCAAGGCCTCCACTCTGCAGGCGATCCTCGCCTCGCGGCGGAGCTGGAAGCAGCGCTCACCGGCGTCCTGGCCCAGGAGCCCGCGCTGCGGGCGCGCTGGCTGCCGGTGCGGGTGGAGGAGCTGCGCAAGCACGGCAGCGCCACGGCGCTCTACGAGGCCGTCCACGATTGCATCGACGCGGGCTCGGATCTGCAGGCGCTGCGCGATGCCCTGATCGATCTGCAGGATCGCATCGGCGAGCTGGATCGCGGTGCGGGCCTGCAAGTGCTCGGCTGGCGGCTCGCCAGCCTGGATGCCAAGGCAGAGCCGGAAGCGTGGTGCGCCGTGCGTCTGGCGGAGCTGGACCTGCGTGATTCCGCGGAGGAACGGCGCACGCTGTGGCTCGCGGTGGCGCGGCATGCCCGCGATGCGATGGGCGACGAGGCCCAGGCGCTGGATTGGCTGCTGCAGGCAGCGGCGCTGGGCGAGGTCGATGCGGCCTTGCTGAGCGAGATCAAGGCATTGGTGCACGACGCCGACGGCGCGCAGCGGGCCCTGGCCGCCTTGGAGCCGGCGCTGGCGACGCAAGCTGACCTCGTCGGACCTCAAGCTTTCGACATGGCTGCGGCTTTCCTGGGCAACGACGCCGCGCTGCTGCCCTTCGCGGAGGCCGCCGCGCAGGCGACGCCGATGCACGTCGAGGCGGCGCTGTGGCTCGAAACCAAGGCGCAGGACTGCGACGACCACGCCTCCTGGGCCGATCTGCTCGAAGTGCGCGCTTCGCGTCAGGTTTCCACCGATCCGGAAGCCGCGGTGGCGGCATGGCTGACCGAGGCCGACCTGCGCCGCAGCGCGCTGCTCGATCCCGAACGCGCGGCAAGCACGCTCGATCGGCTGCTCGACCTGCAACCGGCGCACGAGGCGGCGCTGCGCATGCGGCTGGAGCTGGCGACCGAACTCGGTGATCTCGAAGCCATCGTGCGCCTGACCGAGGCCATCGCGGCGCAGGCCGGCGCGCAAGAGACGGCGGACCTGTATGTGCAGCAAGCCGGCGCGCTCGAAGTGCTGGGGCGTCTCGAGGAGGCGTTGACGGCGTACGAGCTGGTGCTGGCCGGCGAGCCCAAGCATCCCGGCGCGCTCGCCCGGCGTGCGTCGCTGCTGGCGCGCACCGGCCGCAAGAAGGAGGCGCGCGCGGCGCTGATGGAGGCCGGCGGCGCGATCGCGGACAAGCGCGAGTCGCAGATGATGTGGCTGCAGGCGGCGGAGATGGCGCACGCGGCGCAGGATTCCATCGAGGCCGCGACGCTGTTCCAGAAGGCCGGCGAACCGGCGCGGGCGATTGCCCTCTTGCTGGAGCGCGCGCGCCTTGGCAAGGACGTGGTCGCGCTGCTCGATCAGGCTGGCACCATCGCACGCGAAGCTGATCTGGTGGAAGATTGGCTCGACGGCATCGCCAACCTTGTCGGCGCCGACGAGCTGCCGGCGGACGAGGTGGAACCGGCCGTCGCGCTGGCGGCTGGCGTCGCAGCGGAGTTGGGCCAGGCGGCCCGCGCTGCCGAACTGTGGCAGCTCGCCTGGGACCAGGACCCGGACAGCCGCGATGCGCGCGAGGCGGTGCTGGCCTTGCGCCGTGAAGCCGGTGATGCCGCGCAGTTGGCCACCGACCTGGAGAGGGCGCTGGTGCTGGGCGACGCGGCGGAGCGCACCTCCCTGCGGCTCGAACTGGCGGAGCTGCGCCGCGGCTCCTTGGCCAAGCCGCGCGAGGCGTTGCGCCATGTCCTGGACGTCCTGGCCGAACAGCCCGACCACGCCGAAGCGCTCGCGCTGGCCGAGCAACTGGCGCAAGAGCCGAGCTGCGGTGCGGAGGCGATGGCGTCCCTGGAGCCGATCTACCGCGCGACCGGCAACGCCCTGGGGCTCGAACGCGTGCTGCGCAAGCGGCTGGAGCGGACGACGCAGCGGGTACCGCGCGCGGATTTGGCGCGCAGTCTCGCGGCGTTGCAGGCAGATCAGCTCGGCGCGCCGGACACGGCGCTCGCGACGCTGATCCTCGGGCTGCAGGCCGATCCGCAGGTGACGCTGCTCGAGGCCGCGGAAGCGGCGGCGCGGCGTGCCAAGGACAAGGCGCCGCTCTCGCGCGCCTACGAGCTGACGCTGTCCGGCCCCTTGACCGCCGACCAGCGCTTCGACGTGCTGACGCGCGCTGCCGCGTTCGATGTGGCGCAGGGCGATGCGACCCAAGCCGAGCGGCGCCTGCGGGCGCTGGTCGACATGCGGCCGCAGGCGACCGAGGCGTTCCAAGTGCTGGAGGCGCTGCTCGAGCAGGCTGGACGGCACGACGACGTGATTGCGTTGTGGGGTCAGCGGCTTGCGGACCTCAAGGAGCCCGCGCTGCGCGAGCCGGCCCTGACGCGGCTGGCGACGGTGGCGCGCGCGCAAGGCAAGACGACGGTCGCGCTGACGGCGCTGCGCGAGCTGGCGGCGCTGCATCCGCACGACGCGGAGCCGCGCCGCCAGGCGGTCGAGCTGCTGCGCGAAGGCGACGATGCCGCGGCGCTGGCGGAAGCCCTGGCCGATCTGGCGCTTGCGACCACGCCCGCGCACGAAAAGGCCGAGTGGCTGTGCGAATCCGCGCGCCAGTACCTGCGGGCCCATCTGCCGGATCGCGCGGCGGAGCGCTACAGCGAGGCCTTCGCTGCCGACCCGACCGCCGACGAAGCCTTCGTGGCGCTCGAGAAGCTCGCCGACCACGATGCGGCCAGGCTGCAGCCCCTGTACGCGGCGCGCGCGGCGCTGCTGGAGCCCGGTCCGACGCGCACGCTGACCTTGCGCAAGCTGGCCGGCGTCTGCATCGAGCTGGGCGACGCGGCCAAGGCGTGCGCGGCGCTGGAGCAGGCGACGCTGGACGACAAGGACAACGCGGTCGTGCTCGACGAACTGTTGCGCATGGCGGAGTTGCACGGCCAGTGGCAAGCCTTCGCCGCGGCCGCGCACCGCAAGCTGAGTGGCGACTTGCGGCGCGACGCGCGCGTGGCGCTGCTCGGCCAGCTGGCGCGCGTGGAGTTGACCGAAGCGCTCGATCTGCAGGCGGCGATGGGGCACATCGCGGAACTGGAGAAGATCGCACCGAAAGAGGCGATCACCCGCCACGTCCAGACGTTGCTGCAAGCGCGCAGCGGCGATCCGCTGGAGGCGGCGGCCGGCCTGGAGCGCATGGTCAAGGAGACCGACGACCCGGCGACCGAGGCCTCCCTGCGCCAGCAACTCGCTGAACTGTATGCGGGTCCTCTGGACAACCCGGCCAAGGCCATCCGCGAGTTGCAGAAGATCGTCGCGCTGGCGCCGCAGCAGTGGACCGCGCGCAGGCAGCTGTGCGATCTGTACGCGGCGCGCAAGTCTCCGGAAGCGCACGCGGAATGCATCAAGCAGTGGCTGACGGCGCTCGCAGGTGTGGGCGGAGCGGGCGCGAACGAGGCCAAGAACGAGCGCAATGCCCTGCAGATCGAGCTGGGCGAAGTGCTGGTCAGCCTCGGTCAGTCGGCGGACGCGCTGGTGGTGCTGAACCAGGCGCGGGCGAGCGCGGGCGACGGCGAGCGCGTGAATGTGGCGCGATCGCAAGCGCTGGAGCTGCAAGGCGATCTGCAGGAAGCGCTCAGCGTGGAAACCTGGCTGGGGCAGCACTACGCGGACCTCAAGGATCGCGACAAGCAGGGCGAACACGCGGTGCGCTCCGGGCTTTTGTTTGAGAAGCAGGGCCAGCCGGCCAAGGCGCGCGACCAGTTCAAGCGCGCCCTGGACCTGCGGCCGACCGATGACGTCGCGACGCTGGGCTACGGCCGTGCGTGCCTGGCCCTGGACGACACCGACCGCGCGCTGCGCCTGTTCGACAGCGTCGGCAAGAAGGCAAGCACGGATGCGGCGTTGCGCGCAGATGCCTATGTCGGCATGGGCCGCTGCCGGATGTCACGCCTGCAGCTCGACGAGGCGCGGGCGTGCTACGACAAGGCCCTGGAATTCGTGCCGGGCCACGCGGGCGCCCGCGAAGCGCTGGCTGAGCTGTAGCCGGCAAACCCTGGTTCCTTCCAACAAGTTTCAAGAGGTGCTGCGATGTCGACGACCGCTTCCAACCTGCCACGCCCGTGCCGCGTGGCCATCGTCGGCGCGACCGGCTATGGCGGCGCGGAGCTGCTGCGCCACCTGCTCGTCCACCCGCACGTGCAGGTCACGAAGCTGGTGGCCAAGGACAATATCGGCAAGAAGATCGGGCAGGTGCACCTGTCGCTGGCCGGCATGACCGACTTGCGCTTCGAGGACCTGGAGCCCGAGGCGGTCGTGCCGCACGCCGATCTCGTCTGCGTCGGTCTGCCGCACCGGGTGAGCGCGGCCATCGTGGCGAAGTATGTCGACGCGGGCGTTGCCGTCGTGGATTTGTCGGGCGATTACCGGCTCTTGGATGCCGACGTCTACGAGCGCTACTACGAGGCCAAGCACCCGGAGCCGCAGCGCCTCGGCACCTTCGCCTATGGACTTCCGGAGTTGAACCGCGCGCAGATCGCCACGTCGCGCCACATCGCGTCGCCGGGCTGCTTTGCCACGGCGATCACGCTCGCGCTGCTGCCGCTGGCCAAGGCCGGGCTTTTGCAGGGTCGGGTGCGGGTTGCCGCGATGACCGGATCTTCGGGTTCGGGCGCGGCGCCGGCGCTGGGCACGCACCACCCGCTGCGCGCGCAGACGCTGCGGGCGTACAAGCCGCTGACGCACCAGCATGTTCCTGAAATCGAACAGAATCTCACACAACAGGGCGCCACGGACCTGACGCTCGACATGGTGCCGATCTCGGCGCCGCTGGTGCGCGGCATCCTGACGACCTGCTTCGCCGAAGTCGACGCATCGGTGGATCCCGCACAGATCCAGCAGCTTGTGCGCGACACCTTCGCCGGCGAGCGGCTGGTGCGCGTCGTGACCGATCGGCTGCCCGAGGTCAATGCGGTCGCGGGCAGCATGTACGTCGAAATCGCGGTTTCTGTGGGCGAAATCACCGCGCAGGGCCGGCGCACGGTCGTGCTGCACAGCGCGATCGACAACCTGGTCAAGGGCGGCGCCGGCCAGGCGGTGCAGTCGATCAACCTGATGCTGGGCATCGACGAGCTGACGGGGATTTCGGCGCCGAGCCAGTGGCCCTAGGACAGTTCTGGTTTCGGAGGATCCAATGGCGCGTCGCGTGTTGGTCAAGGTGGGCGGGGAAACGCTGCGTGATCCGGCAGATCGGGCGCGGCTGGCGGCGGACCTGTTTGCGGTGCGGGGGGCCGGCGCGGAGCTGTGCGTCGTGCACGGCGGCGGCCCGCAGATCACGGCGCTGGCGGAGCGGCTCGGCCTGCAGTCGACCTTTCGCGGCGGCCGGCGCGTCACCGATGCGCCGATGCTGTCCGCGGTGGCGATGGCGCTGCTGGGTCAGGTCGGCGCGGAGCTGCTGTCGGCCTGTCTGGCCGCGGGCGTTCCGGCGGTGAGCACGCCGGCGGCGTCCTCGGGCTGCGTCGTGGGAAAGAAGCGGCCACCGCGCAAGGTCCAGGGCGAGCCGGAGCTGGTCGATTTCGGGCTGGTGGCCGATGTGGCGCACGCGGGTCCGCAGCTGCTCGAGGCGCTGTGGGCGGGCGGCTTCGTGCCACTGCTGTCCTCGCTGGTGGCCGATGCCGACGGGCAACTGCTCAACCTCAATGCGGATGCCCTCGTGACCGGCCTGACCCAGGCGGCGCACTTTGACGACGTCGTGCTGGTGACCGGCGTATCCGGCGTCTATGGTGATCTGGCCAAGCCCGAGACGCACATGGCGGAACTGCGCGCCAGCGAGCTGCCGGCCCTGCTCGCGAGCGGCGCCATCCAGGGCGGCATGATCGCCAAGCTCGAAGAGGTCGCGGCCATCTTGAAGCACGGCGCCCAGGCCGTGTGGATCGTCGGCTACAAGGACGAAGGGGCGATTGCCCAAGCGCTCTGCGGTGGTACCGGCCTGCGCACCGTGGTGCGCGCCGGCTGACGGGCTCAGAGGGTCGCCGGAAATGACACTTTCCGGCGACCCGCCGCGGCGAATCCCGCATCGGGTGAGCTTGCGGCCCA
>CAIXAA010000695.1 GCA_903917305.1 uncultured Myxococcales bacterium
ACGGACGATGTCTGCGACCCGGCGACCGGCTGCTCGCACACGAACAACACGGCGACGTGCGGCAGCGGCAAGTGCCAGTCCGGTCTCTGCGTCGGCGGCACGTGCGGTCACGACAAGTGCCAGGTCGGCGGCGGTCTGGCCGTCAACTGCGATGCGTGCGTGCTCAAGATCTGCACCGCAGACCCGCACTGCTGCATGAGCGGCTGGGACACCACGTGCGTCGACGAGGTCCAGTCGCTGTGCAACGAGAAATGCGCTTGCTGGCCGGGCACGACGGCGTGCACCAAGAGCAGCCAGTGCTGCAGCGGCGTTTGCCTGAGCGGCGTGTGCAAGACCTGCAACGGCAGCAACACGTGGTGCAACTCCACGAGCGAGTGCTGCATGGGCTCGAGCTGCCTCAACAACCTGTGCAAGCCCGCGACCTGCTATCCAGACGGCTGGACGTGCGCGAGCGCGGGCGACTGCTGCGGCAACAACTGCCCGGACGGCTTCTGCAAGCCCAAGACCTGCAAGACGTTCAACACGACGTGCACCACGAACGCCGACTGCTGCTCGGACAACTGCGACGGCGGCAAGTGCCACAGCGCCGGCGCGTGCAAGCAGGCCGCGAACTCCCCGTGCTACGCGGCGAAGGACTGCTGCTCCGGCATCTGCACGGCGGGCAAGTGCGTGGACAAGCCGTGCAAGGCCGGCGGCGTCGGGTGCACCAGCGATGGCGAGTGCTGCTCCTACATGTGCGGCGGCGGCGGCACGTGCACGTCCTGCAAGGCGGACTACAAGAATTGCTCGGCCAACTCGGAGTGCTGCTCCGGCAGCTGCAGCGGCAGCTGCTGGCCCCAGGGCGGCGGCTGCAAGACGGACCTGTCGCTGTGCTCCTACAGCAGCGATTGCTGCTCCGGCAACTGTGCGGCCGGCGTGTGCAAACCCATCGGCGGCGGTGGCGGCTGCAAGGCGGACTATGGCACGTGCAAGTACGGCACGGATTGCTGCTCCGGCTATTGCGCCAGCGGCACGTGCAAGCCCAAGACCTCTTGCACAAGCGACAACTTGCCGTGCACCTACAACAGCGAGTGCTGCTCGGGTGCGTGCGCCATCGGCGTGTGCAAGTCCGGCGGCAGTTGCCTGGCCAACGGTTCGGGCTGCGCGTACAGCAGCCAGTGCTGTTCCAACGTGTGCAATGCGTCCAGCCAATGCGGGACCGGCAACCTGTGCAAGACCAAGCTGGCGTCGTGCAGCCAGGGCAGCGAATGCTGCTCGACGGTGTGCGTGGCCGGCAAGTGCGCGTGACGCCGACGAACATCGCGCGAGAGCCAGATGACGAGGCCTGGGAAGCGGTAGACAATCCAATGCCGCGGCGTAAGCTTGGTCGCATGATTCGCTGGGTTGCGCTCACGTTCCTGCTCGTCTTGTCGGCCTGCTCCGAGCCGGCGTTGCACGGCACGACCGCCAGGCCGCTCAAGAAGGTCGATATCCTGTGGGTATTCGACCATTCGCCGGGCTCGTGCCGGGTCGAACAGACGCTGGCGCGCGACTTCCATGCGCTGACGGATACGCTGGCGGCGCGCGGCGTGACGGACGTGCGCTTTGCGGCGATCGCCGATCAGCAGATTGCCGACAAGGCAGCGTACGATCCCGTCCAAGCAGCGGGCCAGCTCCAGCATTCGGCGGAGCGGCACACGCTGCCGACTTGTCAAGTGTCGCGCCAAGTGCCGTGCTTCCCGCAGGTCGATGCGCAGGTCCTCGCGGCCTGCGACGCCACGCAGGAAGTCTGCCTCAAGACGTGCGCCAACGAAGTGTTGTGCGACGAACTCTGCGTCCAGCCGCATACGGCCTGTGTCCAAGATGCCAACCGGGCGGCCGCCGACGCCGCGTGCGATGGGCCTGGCGAAGTGACGATGACGGCGGCCTTTCCCTCGTCGCTTTGTCCTGCGAACGGCGTGCTGAAGTGGCCTGGACCGCCGGCGGGCACCAAATGGACTTGCATCCAGGACAGCCTGCACGCGTTTGCCGACCAGAACTGCTTTGTCGGCTGGGGTTGCTCGAGCCGCTGCAGCACGGACCAGGAGTGCCGCGATGCCTTCGAAGCCGACGTGCCGCCCTACCAGCAGCGCATGATCTGCCTGGACCCGTTCGGGCGCGGCTGCGCTTTCCCGCCGACGACCGAGGACTGCCCGCCCGACGATCAACTGCCGGACGTGCTCGACGCCGAACACCTGGGCTTGGCGCACTGCCTGTTGCAGATGCAGCTCTCGAACAGCGCGATGTCGTCCTTCGAAGGCGGCCTGCGCTCCGCGTGGGCGGCGCTCGACCCGCAAGGTCCGAATTGTCCGCGGGACGCGAAGGGCAAGCCGCTGCCGACCTGCCAGAACCAGCGCTTCTTGCGCGACGACGCGTTGCTGCTCATCGTGTTCGCGGGCGACGAGGACGATTGCTCCGTGGATCCGAGCATTTCCTTGGATGCCTCGACGCCCGAGAAGGCGGCCGCGCTGCTGGGCACCTCTGGAGCGGGAGGCTTGCTGCCTGCGGCTGACCGCAACGAATGCCAATACCTCGGCGATGCCGATGGCGGCGATCCGGACATGCAGGAAGGCTACTGCCAGCTCAAGAAGCGCAAGGATCCCAAGGTGCGCTGTCGCGATGACTGCGCCGCGTTGCCCAAGGACAGCACCGAAACGCAGCCGTGCCTCGACGCCAACGCCAAGCTCGCGCGCACCGACAAGCGCTTTGGCAGCGTCAGCACGTTCTACGACAAGTTCCGCTCGCTCAAGACCGATCCGGCGCAGGTCATGTTCGCTTCCATCGCTGGCGATTCGCCGCTCGTCACCCACCAGCCCGGCGAGCTGCCGTTCAGCGCCGCGGTCCACGCCGATCGCGTCGCGTTCTACGGCAGCAACGGCCTCATCTGCTCGACCGCGACCTCCAAGGGAGAGTTCGGCAGCCGCTACGTCAAGCTGGCGCAGCAGTTCGGCACGCACGGCTACGTCATCAACTGGTGCAGCGACAGCTATGCGGGAGGCTTGAGCGGCTTGGCGGAGCGCGTGGCTGACGTGATGGCGGGCAAGGTGAAGTGAAGCGGCGCGAAGACAAGAAGGCGAGGAAATTCGTGGTGTCCCGTCGCTACGGACAGGTCCGCGCGCCGTCCGTCCTGGCCGATGAGCGTGACGCCGCCCGGCCCTGCCAGATCGTGCGTGGGCTCGAGCGCCACGCAGCGCGTCACCTGGGCCTGCACTTGCGCCCAAGCCGTGCGGGTGAGCCGAGCGCGCGCGCCGTCTTGCGGCCAGGGACCCTGCGCTCCTGGCCACCACAGCCGTCCCTGGTCGTCGCGCTCGCCCGTCAGGGGGATCTCCGCGCCGTCGGCAAACAAGAGGGCGGCATCCGGAAGCGCGCACTGCCGCCGCGCGAGTCTGCCCGGCATCGTCCGCGCCCAACTGGCTTCGATGGCTTGGATCAGGGCGAGCGACGGCTGACAATCGAACCGGCATGGCGCGTGCCGGAGCAGGATGGCGTCGCCGACGGATGTGGCGCCATCGAGGCGCCTGTCCAGGTACGCGCTCGCCCGCGCCGCCCGCAGCACGCCGTGGGCGTTTTGCGCCACGCCGGACCAGCGCGACTGCAGGTGCTCCGCGGTCGCAGCGACGTACTCCTCCACGCAGCAACTGGGGAAGCCCAGGAGTGCGCCAAGTTCGCGGTGGGCAGCCCCAATCGCCGGGCCTTCGGGCTGGTCCAGCACGGCTTCCGCCGCCAGAGCCGCCAGCGCATCCTCCTGGTTGGGCGCGAGGTACTGGATCTGCCAATCCGCCGTCTCGCGTTCACTTGGAATCCTGCCCTGCGGATCGAAATCTGCGCGCCGGCCAAGCACGATGTGCAGCCCATCCGGGAGGTTGGCCCGCAGCAGGTCGGCTTGATGCACAGGCAGTTCTGAGCGCCAGACCTTGCGCAACCCGAGCCGCATCGCCGTCAACTCCGGGGGGTCGTCGCTGCCATCCGGCGGTGCGACGGCGTTTCGCTGCGTCGACCAGGTCTCCCAGCCCTGCCACGCGGCCGCGCGCTCACCGACCAGGAAGTCGGCCGACATTCCGTCGCAACGACCGTCCGTTCGCAGAGGACAAGCGGCGCAAGGTTCGCGGAATTCCTGCCCGAGAGAGCGGCGTTGCGATGCAAAGCTCGGCTTGCCATCGGAAGTCGGTGCCACCGCGCAGGCTGGGAACAGGCGGGAGACGACCAGGGGAAGGGTGGAGCGCGACAGGCGCGCAGTGGCGCTGGCAAAGGCCCCGAGGTCGGGCGCTTGTTCACCTGGCATGGGAGTCAGGACAAAGGCCGTCGGCGCGCCGCCCAGCATCGCTGCCAGGCGGGACAACGCCGACTCGGTCAAATCCGCGACCGTGGCAGCGGACACGTGCAGGACGATGCGGACGGCCACGCCCGTCGGCCGCAGCGCCCGCAGCGCGCCCACGAGCACACCGAACCCGGCATCCCAGCCGACTGCGCGCATCGCGGCTGGGGTCCATGCCGGCGTCTGCAGGTCGATTCGATGCGGGGCGAACGCAGCAAGCCAAGGAGCCATTCGCAGCTGCGGCAGATCCTGGGCTTCCAGCAGGACGGTCAGCGTGTCCCCGGGGCGCAACTGGCTGCGCCAACTGCGCGCATGGGGCGCCGAGACCCTCGTCGCGTGGCTGAGCACCAGTTCGGTGTCAGGCCCCAGCGCCGACAGGGGCCGAGGCGGCGACCGTGCGTCGAACAGCACACGGGATGTCACGGCCATCGTCATCCTCTCGCCATCCGCGATGCGCGCGGGGATGCTCCCGGCATCGCAGTCTGGCTCCAGCCCACACCCTGCAGGCTCCACCGCACCCGCCGGCAGACGGTATCGCATGCCCCGGCAGAATTGTCGCATTCCCGGCAAGACCCGTCGCATCCCTGGCGCAAGCCATCGCAGGGCGCGGCAGTGCCGATGCGGTGTGCGGCGGTCGATGCGGAGGGATGGGGCCTTGGATCTACGCACTCGACTTCCCTCGACATCCCGAGGCCGGTCCCGCAAGCTTGGCGGCCAACGCGGCGCCGGACGCCCGAACGATCAGACAGGCAAGCACGTGGCCACACCGCCCATCCGCGATCCGAGCTACTGGAAGGCGGACGCCGCGTTTCTCGCCCCCTTCGTGCCCCTGCGCGAGCTCCTGCGCCGCCCGCGCATCAGCCCCTGCGAGACCGACGTCTCCGTGACGCTGGAGGACATGCCAGCCCTGCGCGCCTTTCGCGTCGACGGGTTCCGCCTCACCCTCGCCCTGGGTCCGGCGGTCGTCCCCAGCTTCGCCTTCGATCGCTCCGCCGGCAATAAAACGGAGGTCTTTCCGCATCTTGGCATCATCCAGCTCTCCAGCTTCCTGCGCGCCTTCGGGGCCGTGGTCACGGTGCGCGATGCGTTGGTCGATGCGGGCTTCTCCGATGCCGACAAGATCGCGATTTCGGACCTTGCCCGGCTGCAGCGGGCCCTGGGCGGCGCCGCGGACGCGGATCTCGATGCGCTGCTCGACCGCTGGATCGCGTACCTGGCGCTGGAGACCGCGGACGCCGTCGCGCTGTCGGCGGCCAATGAAGCGGATCCACTGACGTTCGTGCTGCTGCGTCGGCGCCTCGCGGCGCTGGGCCGGCGCGTGCCGCCGCTGGTCATGGGCGGGCAGTGGCTGCACGACGCCTTTCGGCCGTTCGCCGCCGAGATCGACGTGCTGGTGCTGGAGGAGGGCGAGGTTCCTCTCCTGCTCGCCTGCCACGCGTTGCGCAACCGCCAGGATCCGCATTGGATTCCCGGCGTCGCGCGGCTCGGCTCCGGCGGCGCGGAGCACTTGCACAAGGTGACGCACGCGATGAACGTGCGCGCCGTGCCCGACCTGACGGGACTCGCGCTGGCCAGGTACACGCACCAGAGCTACACGGGTTGGGGCGAACCAACGATTCCCTATCAGTTTTCGCTTGGATGCCCCTTCGATTGCGCCTACTGCAACGCCATCCACAAGCGGCGGGTCAAGCAGCGCGACCACCGCCTCGTGCTGCACGACCTGGAGCGCATGCACGAGCAGCACGGCGTGTCGCATTTCTTCTTTCTCAACGAGGCCTTCAACAGCAACCTCAAGTACGCGGGAGCGCTGCTGGAGAGCTTGACCGCAGCCGGCCGCGACTGGCACTGGAGCGACTGCGCCCGACCGACCAACATCAGCTTCGACCTCCTGACGCGCATGCGCCGCGCCGGCTGCGACTGGCTCAACTGGGGCTACGACACGCCGTCCGATCGCATGAGCGAGTTCTACGGGCGCCGCGTCAAGAACGCCGCGTTTGCCGAAGTGCTCGCCGACGCCAGCCGGGCCGGAATCCGCAATTCGATCAACGTGATCATTGGGATGCCGCACGAGCAGGAAGAGGACATCGAGGAGTTTCTCGGCTTCATGGAGCGCAACCGCCCGCACATCGACTGGGTGTTCTTCTTCTCCTACGACTTCATCCCGCACAGCAGCATGGGCCGCCAGCCGGAGCGGTACGGATTGCGCCTCGGCGCCCAAGGCGGTGTCGACGAGGTGGGCGGCCTGACGTGGAGCGACCGGCAGCTGCGCGGGCAGGAGACCAAGCAACGGGTGATGAAGCTGCTCGCCGACCGGTACGGGTACCGCTGATCTGGTCGGATCTGCAAGCCATGTGCCCGGTTCAGACAGGGAAAGACGGCTGGACAGCCGGGCGAACCGGGCGCAGCATCGCTCCTGGCTCGGCTTTCCGGCCGACTGAGGGGCTGGTGGTGGTCGTGGCGCGGCGCTGCATGAAGGGCGATGGGGCTTTGCGTGTCGCCCTCACCGCCCTCTGCCTGCTGGTCGCCGCCGCCTGCGGCTCGCCCGTCCGGCCGCCCATCACCTTGCCGCCGTGGCAGGCGCCGGACGCCCTCGCAGACGCCTTCGCGTCGCCCAAGGAGGTCAGCTACACCTGCGAGCCGCCAACGGGTGCCGCGCCGCCCACGACCTTCGGCCCTGCCTTTCTCGAACTGACGGCGATGCTGGCCGCGCCGCCGTTTGCGCTGCACGAGTTCGCGGCCGGCACCGAGCCGGAGGAGGCCTTCGGCATCATCGCGGACCTCGATGGCGATGGCCTGCCGGAGGTGCTGCTCAGCCCGACCTACAACGATTACAGCCGCCCGACCGTGGTCTATCGCCTCGTGGCTTCAGGCGCGGGCCTCGTCCCCGCCCCGGAGCTTGCCATGCCCGCCGCCGCCCACATCCTGGCGGCCGTGGACCTGGACGGCGACGGTCTGCCCGATCTGCTCGACCGGGAAGGCGATCTCGGCATCGCATGGGGCAAGGCCAAGGGCAAGTTCGAGGCAGTCGCGCCCTTGAAGCTGACGAACTCGATCTTTGCCTCGGCGCTGACGCCCTACCTCGACGATCTCGATCAGGACGGCTGGCTCGACCTCCTGGTCGGTGTGCCCTGCTGCGGCCAGGATCCAGGCGAGTGCCGTGATCTGCATCCGCTTTTGTGCAACGGGCCGCGCAGCTACGTGGACCAGACCCAGCTGGTGCAGGAGGTCTGGCCGGGCAAGCCCTACGCCGTGCTGTCCGCCACGTTGCCGTCCGGCGACCGGGTGATTGCCCAGCTGGGCGCCGCGTGCATCGGCGATGCGTCGGTGTCGTGCCTCTACCGCCAGAATGGTCTGAATGACGAAGGTTTTCCGCGCTACGAGCCCTTCGATCCCGCGCCGGAGGACGCCGTCTTTCGCGACAGCAGCAAGCCCGAGGAGTCGATGGCGACACGCTCGCCGATGGCCGCTGCGGTAGGCGATCTGGACGGCGACGGCCTGATGGATCTGGCTGTGATGATGAATCCCATCCATACCTTGTTGAAGGGGCGCGCCACCACGCCGTTGGTGGAGCAGACGCCGTGCACGGGGTTTCAGCAGCTCATGCCGGACAAGGGCAGCAATCCGATGCTGCCGTGGGGCGTGGCGCTCGTGGACTTGGACCGCGACGGTCGTCCGGACGTCGTGACCGCGCACGGCAACGACACCGGCGGCTGGCAGGATGCGAGCAAGTTCACCGGCCCGCAGCACGCGACGGCCTACTGGAACGCCGGAAACCTGCACTTCGTGGATGTCACGGACGCCCTCGGTCTGGGCCGTCGCGGCCAATGGCGCGCGATGGTGGTCGGCGATCTGGAGGGCGATGGCGACGCGGACCTCGTCATCGGCGCCAAAGGCGAGCTGCCGCGCGTCTACCTGAACCACATCGACACCGGCAACCACGGATTCGCGCTGCGCCTGCACGGCACGACCAGCAACCACCTTGGCATTGGCGCGCGCATCGACGTGCCCGCCCTGGGCAGCGTGCCGGCGCAGCACCTGCTGATGGGCGGCGTCGGCTCGCCGACGGGCGTGTCGGAGCCGCTGGTGTTCGTGGCGTTGGGGCCCGCGAAGTCGCTGCCGTCCCTGACGATCACCTGGCCTTCCGGCACCGTGCAAGCGGTGCAGGAGCTTGCGGCAGGGCAGATCCACGACGTCCAGGAGCCGCAAGTCCTCGAGCTGACCCCCGCGAACCGGCGGGTCCCGGCAGACGCCAAGTCAGCGGTGACGGTGCGCATCACGCCGCGCGCGGCCGACGGGTCGCCACGCGACGACACGGTGCAACTGACGATCCTGAAGGGTACCGGCTCGGTGTCGGCGCCGACGCGCGACGGCCTGGCGTGGGTGTTCCAGGTGCAGGCGCCCAGCCAACCGGGGTTCTGCTTGCTGGAGGCACGCATCGGCGGCGCGGCCGTGACCGTGCGGCCGCACCTGTGGTGGAACTGACAGGGGCGCCCGAGGCGCCGCCCACCTGCCGCCGGAGCTAGGCTGGCCGCGCCCAGGCAAGATCGCGAATCACCTCGCGCAGATCCGACAGCCGGTACGGCTTCTGCACGAAGCCCGCGAGGCCCTTGCCGGTGAAGCGTTTGGTCACCTCGGACGCGCTGTAGCCGCTCGACAGGACCACCTTCACGTCGCGATTCATCTTGCAGAGTTCCTCGAAGGTCTCCGGCCCGTCCATCTCCGGCATCGTCAGGTCCAGGATGACCAGGTCGATGTCGGGCCTGGCGCGGTAGACCTCCAAGGCTTCGCAGCCATTGCACGCCGTCAGCACGTCGAAGCCCAAGGTCTTGAGCATGCCGGCGCCGATCTGCCGCACCAGCTCCTCATCGTCGACCAGCAGGACCGTGCCGCTGCCCTGCCAGTCGGCAGCAGCGCCCTTGCCGCCGGGCTGCGTCACCGGCTCCTGGATGGCCGGAAACAGCACCTGGAACGTCGAGCCCTTGCCCGGCTCACTTTGGACCTTGATTGCCCCCTTGTGCCCGCGGATGATGCCGTGCACCGCCGCCATCCCCAAGCCGCGCCCGGTGAACTTGGTGGTGAAGAAGGGGTCGAAGATCCTGGCCATCGTCCCTTGGTCCATGCCGCAGCCGGTGTCGGAGACCTGCAGGTAGACGTACTCGCCCTCGGCGATGCTGGCGTCCAGCCAGGCCTCCTTCAAGTACGCCCGGTCGCAGCTCCGCGAACCCGTCGACAGCTCGATGACGCCGTGGGCATCGCCGATGGCGTCCGATGCGTTGAGGACGAGGTTCATGACAATCTGGCGAATCTGCGTCGTGTCGACCTGGATTGCCGGCAGCGGCGAGGTCAGGTTCAGGCGGATCGTCGCCTTCTTGGAGATGGACACCTCCAGCATCTTGACCATCTCGCGCAGCAGGCGGTTGAGGTCGACGTTCTCGACCACGAATCGGCCCCGGCCGGAGTAGGCGAGCATCTGCTGGGCCAGGTCCGCTGCGCGCGCCGCCGACGTTTCGACGCACTGCAGGTTCGCCAACGCGGGCGATTGCGGGTCGAGCGACATCATGGCCAGCTCGGTGTTGCCCACGATCGACGTCAGGATGTTGTTGAAGTCATGGGCGATGCCGCCAGCCAGCACCTCCAGGCTCTCCAGCTTCTGCGCTTGCAGCAGGCGCCGCTCCAGCGTCAGGCGGTACTCCGCCGCTTCCTTGGCTTCGGTGGTGTCCTGGCAGGCGCCGACGGTGCGCACCGCATGGCGCGTGGCTCCCTCACCGGCAAAGAAGGTGCGCGACCGCGTCTTGACCCAGCGCACCGCGCCGTCGCGGCGGACGATCCGGTGCTCGACGTCGAACAAGCCATCGCCAGCCGGGTCGTGCGCCTGACGGATGGATGCCCCGATGCTCTCGGCGTCGTCCGGGTGGACCAGGCCCTTGTACACTGACAGATCAACCGTTTCGTCGGGCGGCACCCCATAGATCGCATGTTGTTCCGGCGACCAGTAGAGGGCGTTGCTGGCGTGGTCGTGATCGAAGATGCCGATCTGCGAGATGCGGACCGCCTGCAGCAACCGCTGCTCGCTCTCGCCCAGCGCCGCCTGCACGCGCTTGCGGTCGGTGATGTCGCGGTGCTGGATGACGGCGTGGGTCACCCGACCGTCGGCGTCCCGGATGGCGAAGATCGACACGTGCAGGAATACGTGCGCGAAATTGTCCAGTTGCAGGTGCTGGAGTTGGGAGCTGTCGTACTCCAGATCGAAGCTGGCCGGCTCGCCCGTCTCGAAGACCCGCCGCACCAGCGGCATGAAACCCTGCGCCTGGACGATGTTGTCGCGCAGCACGACGTACTTGCCGACCACGTCCGCGTCGGAGATGTGCAGCAGGTCGCGACACGCCTGGTTCTGCCGCAGGAGCATCCCCTTGTCGTCGGAGATCCACATGGAATACGGGCTTTGCTCGATGATGCTGTCCAGGAACGCCTCGGAACGGCGCAGCGCCACCTGCGCCAGCTTGAGCGCGGTGATGTCCGTGAACACGCCCGAGAGGACCTCGCCCTTGAGCGTCGCGCTCATCTGCGTCCACAGGACCCGCCCGTCCTTGGTGCGGAACTCGACCTCGCGGCCCGAGAGCTTCCCCTTTGCGCGCAATTCCGCAATGATGTCAGATCTGTCCTGCGGGCAGCGATACAGGCCCTGCACCTTGGTCCACTGGAACTCCGCCATCGTCGCGAAGCCGAACATGGTCGCCAGCGCCTGGTTCAGGTGCAGCAGCTCGCCGTCGACGTGGCTCTGGAACACCCCCACCGGCGCGTTGTCCACCAGGTTGCGGTACTTCTCCTCGGACTCCTGCAGCGCCGCTTCGGCGCGCTTGCGCTCGGCGATCTCCTGCTGCAGCTTGAGGTTGGCCGCCGTCAGTTTCTTCGTGCGTTCGCCGACTTTCTGCTCGAGGCGCTCCGCCACCACGCGCAGGCGCAGCTGGACCTTGATGCGCGCCAGCACGCCCTGGGGCGCCAAAGGCTCGGCGAGGAAGTCCACACCGCCCGCGTTGAAGCACCTGACCTTGTCCGCCGCCTTGCGCGGCACGCCAATGAACAGGACAGGAATGTCGCGGCTGTGCGCATCGGCCCGGAGGCGCCGGCACACCTCGTGCCCGCTGAGGTCCGGCAGCTTGAGCGCCAACAGGATCAGATCTGGCTTGTGCTCCGCCACGGCCTGCAATGCGTCAAGACCGCTGCTGGCAAGGCGCGTGCGGTAGCCGCCGTCGACCAGGATGCGCGCCAGCAGTTCCAGCTGCGCCGCGACCGCGTCAACGACAACGATCTCCGGCGGATCGAGCTCGTCTTTCTTGTCGACCGCCATGACGTGTTCCCCTGTCCGGCATGCCCGGCGCCCCGGCCGCCAGCGCAAGCGGCGATGCCTTCACGCCCGGGCTCCCGATCGCACACCGCGCCGAGGCAAGGGCTTTGGGTCCTGGATCATGGAGATGTGAATCAGGCACTTGCGTGCGAGACGCGCATGGCTTGCTTGCCGCCCATCGTAGCTGACGTGAGCTGGGGATTCAATGGCGCGGCGCTTTGACGGTGTGGTGCGCGTGGATGTCACTGGTTTCCGTTGAAAACAGGCATGAAAACATGCGGATCCAACAATCCGCCTTGGCTTTGCCCCCTCATGCTGCCACGCTCG
>CAIXAA010000696.1 GCA_903917305.1 uncultured Myxococcales bacterium
AAAGTGAGCGGCTCCAGCACGATCGACAGCTTGCCGTAGTCCACCTCCACGCTGACCACCGGCGACGGCATCATCTTCACCAGCGCCGCGAACTCTTCCGCGGCCTTGGTCTCCTGCGCCGGGCGGGTCGTGGCTTCAAGCGCCACAATCTGCTCGCGCAGTTCGCCGTTCTTGCGCACCAGGCCGCTGATCTGGCTAGTCAGGCGGTTGGCCTCGTACTCGTTGTCGCGGATCGCGTTCTTCCAGTTGCGGACCATGCCGTCGACCGACGACACCATCCACGCCGAGAACTCCGTCTTCTCGCGCTCCCAGTCGTAGCCCTGGATGTGCGACGCCGCGATCGGCAACGCCGCACCCAGCACAGCTTCCAGGATGAGACCCGGTTGGATCTCGCCGGGCACTTCAAACAGGCGCTCCAGATCGAACGCCAAGCGCACACGGCGCCCTTCAACGGACGCGACGACAAACGTCTCGCCGTCGATACTCAACTCCACCGGCTCGCCCGTGTGCGGACGACCGTGCACGACGTTGACCGTCTGCACGCCGTCCTTGTAGGGCAGCCGGCACTCGTCTGCTGTCCCGGCGATCGGGCCCAACAGTTCAATCTCGCGGCGAAAAGCCGCCGGGTCCGTATAGCGCGCCGACCAGCGTTGGTAGCGGATGTTCAAGCCGAGCTTTGCCTGCCAATCCAGCAGGTACGCGGCCATGGTTTGGTCACAGTGGTGCATGACGTTTTCTCCCCGCCAGCCAAGCCGCTCCGGACGCACCGGATGCGGCCCAGCGGGCGAATGTGTTGCGGGAATCGGAACTACAGCGCGCCGCCCTCGACCTTGGGCACCAGCGTGACGACGTCGCCGTCGCTGAGGCCGGTGGTCGTGCTGGCGCCGAGGCCGTTGACGGAGATGGCGTGACCGGCGGCGGGGAGGTCGACGGCGTCCAGGACTTCGCCGACGGTGGCACCGGCGGCGGCTTCGTGGTGGCGGGCGCTGTGGCCCAGGCGCAGGATCTTGATGTTCATGAGAAACTTCCTTGCAAGGGTTGATGTCGCGGCGGATTTCGTCGAGACATGGTTCTTATTCCAGGACCCAGAGGCGTTTTTGCAAGCGGCGGGCGCCACGTCCTGCCCGACGAACGGCAGCCCCGCTTCTTCTGTGAACTTGATCGCTGGCCTTCAGGCCCGCCGCGGCAAAACCCTCCAATGCACGAACACCTCCTGACGGCGCTCCCGCCGCCGCCAGGACCGCCGCGTGCCAGCCCACAAGTTCGAGTACAAACGCCGCGAGCCCGCGCGCACCGACCTGCACAGGCTGGTCCGCATGTGGTTTCCGGCCATCCCCGGCATGCTGACCGAGCGCTTCGGTCCGCGCGCCAAGCTCGCCAAGTTCCAGACCGCCGCGGTGGAGCGCTACGTCGCCTGCGGGCAGCTCGCGAGCGGCTTTTTGCGCGTGCGGTGTACCGGCTGTGGCGACGACCGACTCGTAGCTTTCTCCTGCAAGGTTCGTGGCTTGTGCCCGAGTTGTGATGGCAAGCGGATGGCGGAGGAAGCGGCCCACTTGGTAGAAAACGTGCTGCCGACAGCACCCTACCGCCAGTGGGTTTTTACCTTCCCATTTTGGCTCCGCTACGTCATGGCGTGGGACATCAGCTTGCGCGACGCCATCCACACGATCGTCGCCGACTGCACGCGCCAGTTCTACCTGCGGCGGGCGACGCTGGGCGGCATCAAGCTAGCCAAGTGCGGCGGTATTTCGGTCGAGCATCGGTTCGACTCCGCGCTGAAGATCGACGTGCATTACCATCTGCTCCTGGCTGACGGCGTGTTCGTGCGCACCCGCGCCCGGGCGGGCCAGCCGGCGCGGGTCAAGTTCCTGCCGGCGGCGCCGCTCAAGCCGCACGACGTGCCGGAGGTGCTGGCGCACGTCGAGTCGCGGGTGATGAAGCTCCTGAAACACCGCGGGATGCTGCAGGAAACGGCCGACGGCCAGCCGCCACCGGACGAGTTTGCCCGCAAGAATCCAGCGATGGCGGCCATCCTCCAGGCGTCGCTGTTCGACCGGTCGGTGCTGGACCCGGACCGCTCGGTGCCGCCGCTGCGCGAGCGCGGGGTCAAGCCCGACGACGTCGAGTGGCGCAAGCGGAACTGCACGGCGCACAACCAGTTCACGCTGCACGCAAATTCCCGCATCGCACCGCTGGACCGCAAGGGCCTGGAGAAGATGATCTGCTACCTGTGTCGGCCGGCGCTGGCGACCGATCGCGTGGAACTGCTGGAAAACGATACGATTGTGCGGCTCAGGCTAAAGTCAGCCTGGCGGGATGGCACCACACACCTACGGATGCCCGCAGCCGAGTTCGTGCTCCGTCTCTTGGCGCTGATTCCTGCGCCCCGGAAGAAGCAGTTTCGGTATCTGGGCGTTTTTGCTGCGAATGCGTCCTGGCGGCAGGATGTGGTGCGGCGACCCAAGCAGCCCAATCGGGAGAAAGAGCGAGAAAAAACAGGCTGTTGCTCGCTCGGCCAGCACAAGCCCAAGCCCGACGATCAGCAGCCCGGCCATCACGTCTCTCGCCTCACCTGGGCGTCCGCGATGCAAAGGGCGTTCAAAATCGATACCTTACATTGCGATCGCTGTGGCGGGCGGCGCGAAGTCATCGCGATGATTCCGTCGGGCGAGATCGCGACGAAGATCCTAGCGCACCTGAAGCTGCCGGTGGCCGCGGAGGGATTCCTGCCGATCCGGGCGCCGCCGTGGGCCGACGACTTCGACTGGGCGGAGCCGGGCAGCGGTCGGACCAATGGTGCGCCAATGCCCTTCCAAGACGCCCTGGACGCTGCAGCCTAACTGACGCCCGACAGGATGTGCAACGTGTGGACTGGCGAAGAAGCCGGCCGCGGG
>CAIXAA010000697.1 GCA_903917305.1 uncultured Myxococcales bacterium
CGCCGCGAGGTCCAAGACACGCGCCGATTCGACAGGTCCATTGCCCCGCAGTTTGACCCCCTCCAGCCATGCGGGCCGGTCGTGGACATGGAAATTCCAGCGAAACATCCGTTCATCGATCTGGCGGAGGCGCTGATCCAGGAAGCGTACGAAGCCGTTGAAGTGGTCGATCGCAGGCTCCCCTGCCGCGGCAGGAACTCGCGGCAATGCTGCGCCGGCTGGCGCCAGACCGAGGTGCGGGTTGTCTGCAATGGCCGCACTTCTCGGCTGACCATGCAGAGGGCACGTCTCGGGGCATTCGGCTGGCAGAGAGTATGCGCCCCCGCCCAGCCTGATGAAGCGACAACTGTCATGCCCAAGACCAATGCAATGATGGCCCATTGTCTGGCCGCAGGGACACGAACTGTAGTTTGCCGCTGTCTGATTCGGGAAGCCGTCAACGCCAGCGGCGAGTGCCACGACTTCTCGGGGATGCCAGATCTGGGCCAATGTGCCCTGAACGCGGAGTTGATAGACCAAGTGCGGGTTGATCGGCATCTGATGCCCTCCCGGCGGCTCAGGTTCGAAACCAAGGCGTCTCGCCTTCCGCAACCCTACCACAACACCGAGCAAACCAGTACCGGCAGCCCCGCAGCGAACACCGTCGCATACGCCACTTCCCCAGCCCGTAGCCCCGCGCCAGCGAGGCGACCGCATCAATCGCCGCCCGGAAGATGAACAACACCATCGGCAGGCAGATCATCAGCCGCGCGATGCCGAGCGTTTTGTGCTCGAACCACAGGTGCAGAACATTGTTGACGAAAGTCGCTGCCAGACGGAGGATGAAGAGTAGGATTACGAACACGACTCAGAAGGATCTTCGCCGAGTTCTCTAACAACTTCATCAGCATCATGGCTCCCTCCGTCGTCTACGCTCGGCTCTCGCGCGCAGCTAGCTTCTGAACCAACTGCGTCAGCGCGGATCTGGCCCAGTGCGCGCCGTTGCCCAGCGAAATCGCAGCGCGCAGCGCATCGGCCAGCGGTTCGACATCGCGCGCCAGCGGCACGAGGTCGAGCCACGCCAGCATCGAGCCTTCGATGGTCTGCAGATGCCCGTCGCGGACATGGCCGCGGATGTTAATGGCGGCCGCCGCCGGTTCGTCGTCCGCCACAACGTCGAACAGCGCCGCGTGGCCGACCAACTGGCCGAGGTCGCGCACGTAGGGGCAATGCTGCAGCCGCAGCCGCCGCAAGGCCGGGCAATGCGCCAGCGCCCCCACCCGCGTCAGGTGCGCAAGAGCCGTCGCCTGCACGAACGTCAGCGACAGCGCGCCGCGCAAGGCATCGAGCCTCTCGATGAACGGCAGGCCGCGCAGCCGTAGCCACTTGAGATCTGCCAGATGGCCAAGCGTCGGCAGCGCTTCCACGCGCAAGCAGTCGCGCACGGTCAGGTACTCCAGCGAAGTCGCACGTTCGAGGCCGCTCAGGTCGCGCAGATCCGCGCAGGACTCCAGCTCGAGCATCGTCAGACGCGGCGCGCGCAGGCTGACGAGACTGTCGAGCCCCTCGATGCCGCGCAGCCTCATGCGCGTCAGTTGCGGCAGGTAGGCGAGCCATGCCGGCGCGGGCGGCAGGCGACCACCGTCCAGCACGAGGTGGCGCAACTGCGGCAGCCGGTCGATGACGCCGTAGTCCATTAGCTTGCCGGCGCCCTCGAC
>CAIXAA010000698.1 GCA_903917305.1 uncultured Myxococcales bacterium
CGGCGGCCGAAACTGCATGAATTCACTTCATGCAGTTCTTGGCCGACCGTCCCAAACAAGAAGCAGCAGAAGTCTGTCGGCCAAATGCCGACAGACTTCTAGCCGCCCGCCGATCCGCGCCCGGTCGCCCCGGATCCGCATTGAGGTTTTGCGCGACCCTGGTACGCTCCTCCCCCTTCTCCTGCCGACGAGGATCCCAATGCGCTTGACCTTCCTTGCCCTGGCCAGCCTGTTCCTTGCCGCCGCGTGCGCCAGCACCGCCTCCAGCACCGGGACTGGCACCGGCGCCACCAAGACCGGCGACACGACCTCGAGCGCAGACGTCGCCGCCTCCAGCGACGTCCCCAGCGCCACGCCCGACATCGCCACCGGCCCGCAACCCGCCGCGCTCAAGCCCTACGCCGGCACCTGCCCCACCTTCGTTGCGGGCGCCAACGCCTTCGACACCGGCGGCTTCACGCGCAACTTGCGCGTGTCCTTGCCGCCCGACCCCAAGAACGCAGCCGTCCTCTTCATCTGGCACGGCCTGGGCGACACCGCCGCCAACATGGGCAACTTCTTCGGCGCCGACGCGCTGGCCGCCAAGTACAACGCCATCGTCATCGTCCCGGATGGCTGCTGCAACAGCACCGGCACGCAGGGCTGCTGCAGCCAGATCACCGGTTGGGGCTTCGCGGCCAAGCCGGAGCCGGACGTCGCCATCTTCGACGACGCCCTGTCCTGCCTGGACCAGCAGTTCGGCATCGACCGCACGCGCGTCTACACCACGGGCTTCTCCGCCGGCTCGCTGTGGAGCACCTGGCTGCTCATGAACCGCAGCGACTACCTCGCGGCCGTTGCCATCTTCTCGGGCGGCGTCAACAGCTTTCTCGAATACGTCACGCCGACTTACAAGATGCCGGTGCTCGCGGTCTCCGGCAAGGAGGACGACGTCTTCGGTGGCGGCCTGGTCGACTTCTACACCTCGATGAACGACCTCACGACCGCCCTGCGCAAGGACGGCCACTTCGTCATCCGCTGCATCCACGACGCCGGCGGGCACACCGTGCCGTTCGGCGGACCGGCTTGGGCGGCGAAGTTCCTGTTCCAGCACACGTGGAAGGACGGGGCGAGCCCCTACGCGACGGACGGCCTCGGCTCCGACTTCCCGGCGTACTGCACCATCGCGCCGTAGGAGACAAGCATGCCCTGGCTCAGCATCTGGCGAATCAGTCGTCGTTTCGCCTTATTGCCATTGATTGCCGGCTGCGCTGTCTCCTCCCTGCCCCGCACCGAGACGCCGCTGCCCATCCAGAAGTTCACCGAAGCGCCCGCGATGACGGACGCGTCGCGCGGCTTTCCGCTGGTCTTCTATGCGAATCCTGCTGGCGATCCGGAGATCGTCACGCTCGACACCGGCATGGGCAGCACGCGGCTGTATGCGGCGCAGTGGCTGACGGAGCTTGCGCGCTCGCTCAACATGGCGCTGGCCAAGGTCACGCTGTTCGACGAGCGCTTCAAGGTCCTGTCGCAGCAGGTGTTCGAGTACGACCTCAAGAACGGCGACATCATCTACAGCTACCGCGAGCCGCAGGGCGGTCCGGATTTCGGGCGCTTGCGCGTCGCGAAGCTGCGCTTGAAGGAGCTCAAGACCGCCACCAACGAGGAAGGCGTGTCCGCGTCGATCACACTGGAGGTCAGCCTGCGCTCCGGTTTCGTGAAGTATTACGCGTGTGAAGCCGCCGGCCAGCACTGGGACCGCGACGTCTTCGCCTGCGCCGGCGAGAGGATCCTGAACGATCCGATGTTCTGGAAGGGCGTCGCCACCGAGTAGCCGCCGAAGAACGGGCGGCTTTGCGGTCCTGGCGCTACGCCGCGCGACGCCGCCGCCTGATCAGCGCCGCCGCAAACAGCACGAGCGCCCCGACGCCCAGGCCGCTGCTGCCGCTTCCCGAAGCGTTGCAGCTGCTGCTCGATCCGCTGCCGCTCTGGCTTGCCGTGCCGCCCTTGACGTCGCTGCCGCTGGTGCTGCCGGCATCGGCCTTGGTCGGAATCGGCGCGCCCGGCTTGGAGGCGTCCCACGTGACCGGCGGCAACTGCTTCTTCTGCTCCGCGGTCAGGCTCGCCGTGCCCGCCTGCGCCACATTCAGCCAGCTGTCCACGAGGTCGGAGACGGTCGGGTCGATGTCCAGCGCCTTGCCGCTCTCGTCGAGCACCTGCACCTTGGCGGCCGGCTGCCCGCCGACGTCGACCAGCGGCCCTTCGCCCTTGCCAAAGCCCACGGATCCACCGGGGAAATAGCACGTGTTGGTCACATCCGAAGGAATGTCGACCGTGAGCACGTGGCCGTCCGCATAGGTGAACTTGACCTTGGTGGCTTGGGTCTTGCCCGCGTCGCAGATCGGCTCGCCCTTGGCGATGTGGACATTGCTCACATCCTCGAGATCAGGGTTGAAAGCGAAGATCGGGTCCTTGGTCATCTCTTCGGGCGACACGGTCGTGTAGAGCCGCGTGAGGTACGGCAGATCCGTGAACGCCTTTTGCACGTCGGTCAGCGGCGTGACGATGAGGTCCATGACATCCTTGGCAAACGCCGCCGCGTCGAACGCCTGCTTGGCCACCGCCGCCTTGTACGCATCGCAAGGCGCGCCACTGCCGGTGGACTGGAGGCAGCCGTAGAACTCCTGGTCGGTCACATCCTTGTACGCGTCGGGCTTCGGGATGTATTTGCGAATCAAGTTCTGCATTTGCGTCGTGCGCGGGTAGCCCTTCTCCAACAGCTTCTGCAGGAACAGGCCGGGATCCGTGATGCCGGCGAAGTCGTTGGCTTTCCAGTTCGGATCCAGGAACTTGCCGCCGAACTTCGCGACCGGCTGCGCATACTCCGTCGTGAACGCGTGACCGGAAGCCTGATCGACCGCCTTGGACACGACCGTCTTGTAGTTCGCGCCGCCGCCGAGGAAGTCGATGACCGAGTCATTCAGCACGACATGCAGAAAATTCTTCGGAATTGCCCGGTGCTGGCCGAGCACCCAACCGACGATCGGCATGTCCGGCTTGGCCGCCAGCTGCGTCAGGCGCAGCGGCAGGCACGGCGAGGTCTCGTCCAACGTGACGACGATCGGCGCAAGGTCGCCGGCGCTCTTGTCTTTCTGCAGCTTGAGCGCCAGGAAGACGTACTTCTGCTTGACGTACAGGTCGATGAGCGAGGTCGTCGACGCGGGCTGGATGAACTTGTTGTCATTCAGCCACTTGACGATCGCGGCGCCGGTATCGCCCTGAATCACGACGGTCTCGTAGGGGCCGATGTTCTGCTGCGACAACACGGTCACGCCGCCTGTGCCGCCGCCCGCATTCGGCGGCCCGCCGCCCGAAGCGTCTTCCAGCATGCAGCCGTAGTTCGGGTAGCAATTGTCCTTGGCTTGCCATTGGATCTGGAACGACGGCGCCGTGTACATCTCCAGGATCTGGAACACGGAGTCCGAACCGATGCCCAGCGTCGGCTGCTTCTGCAGCGGCAGGACCCACGAAAACTGACTGTCTTCGCCGGTGTAGCTGATCTGGATGTGCACCGTGATCGACGTGCCGCGCTGGACGTACAAGATGCGTTCCGCGCTCTGATCGATGGGTTGCGTGAAGCAGAAGAAGCCGCCGCAGGCAAAGGCCGGCGCAGCGAGCAGGAGGGCGAAGCTGGCCGTCAGGGCGGCTAGGATGCGCTTCATGTGAGACCTCATTGAAGTCATAGGACTTCCAGCGGAAAGTGGGCGCCGCGGCCCGATGGTTCGCAGGCGTCCAAGCGTAGCGCTTGCAGGACGTGCACGTCCAGAAGGAACGCAACGCGGCGCCGATGCGTGGGGCTTCCCGGCTACGGCCCTGCCAAGGGCCCGTGATCGTGGCACTCTTCGGCGTCGGGATGGTGCAGGTGCCCGCCAACGAGGTAGTCGACGTGGTCGCCGTGCGGCACCGCCGGGTGGCCGCAGTCCGGACCGTGCTCGTGGTTGTGGTCATGGCGCTGCCGGTTGCGCAGCGCGACGATCGCCGCAAGGGCGCGTTGCAACAGGTGAACCGCCGCAACGGCCAGCGCCGCCACCAACGTCTGCGACGCGCCGACCGGCAGGCGGTAGCGGTAGGCGACGAGGTAGCCGCCAAAGCCGCACGCACCACCGACCAGCGCGGCAATCGGCAGCGCCTGCGGCACGTTGACCGCCAGCCCGAGCGCCGCCATCGCCGGCAGCACCGTGAACGCAAAGACCGGCAGCGCGCCCAGGATGCGGGTGCCCACCGACACGGCGACCGCCAGCGAGACGATGAGCAGCGCGTCCACCAGGCGCGTCGGCAAGCCGCGCACCCGCGCGCCGTCCTGGTCGGTCGCGACCTGGATGAAGCCGCGGTGCAGCCACAGGTGAAGAAGGCCAATGACCACAGAAACTTGGACCAGCAGCGTGAAGTCCTCCGGGCGCACGGCGACGCCGCTGCCGAAGAGGAGGGTCTCGATGTCCTGGACTTCCTGGACGATGCGCGTGCCGACGGCCAGCGTGCCCGCGGCGCCGAGGAGGTAGACCCAGCCCAGGACGCCGTCGCGGCGGGTGGATAGGCTGCTGCGGCCGGCGAGCATGGCGCCGGCGGCGAGGAGGCTGGCGGCGGTGCCGCCGGTGGTGGGCGACGCGATCCAGGCGGGGACGGACCAGCGCACCTGGGCGAACCAGGCGAGCGAGACGCCGAGGCTGGCCGACTGGGACAACGCCGCGGAAAGAAAGACCATGCGCCGCAAGACCACGTAGATGCCGAGCATGCCCAAAAGGGCGCCGGCGACGGCCCCGGCGAGGGCGGGTTCGCGAAACAGGTCCCATGCTTCGAAGAAAGCGCTGAGGCCGGGCGTGGTTTCAGGCATGGTGACCTCCCGCCGGCTGATGCATCAGCAGACCGTAGCGCTGCACGAAGGCCGGGTCCTGCGCCACCTCCGCGAGCGGCCCGGCACGCACGACGCCTTCGTCCTTGTCGAGAAACAGCAGGTGCGTCGCGTGCTTACCCAGCAGCGCCAGGTGGTGGCTGATGACGAGCACGCCCAGGCCGCGCTGCAGCCGCAGCTCGTCCAGCAGCGCGAAGAGCACACCTTCGGCGGCCATGTCCATGGCGCTGGTCGGCTCGTCCAGCACCAGCAAGCGCGGCTCCCCCGCGAGCGCTTGGGCCATCAAGACGCGCTGTTTCTGGCCCTCCGACAGGTGCCGCCAGTCCTCGCGCGCCAGCTCGAGCACGCGGGTGTCGCGCATCGCCCGCTCCACCCGCGCGCGAGCCTGGAACGGAAACAGCGGGGAGATGAAACTCCAACGTTGTTCCGCACCTGTCCGCACCAGATCGATGACGCGGCCCGGCACGGTGGGGTCGAGGTCGTGGCGCTGCGGCACGTAGCCGATGGTGCACGGCGCGCGGCGCATCGTCCCGGCGATGCCCGGCTGCAGGCCGAGCAACGTGCGCAAAAGCGTGGACTTGCCAGCGCCATTGGGACCGACGATGGCCCACGCCTCTCCGGCGCACACCGTCAAGGTCACGGGCGGCAGGATGGGCCGGCCGGCATGCCCGACAAGCAAGTCTTTGATCGTCAACAGTTCTTCGCTCATGGCGCCGCCTGCGAGAACGCTGCGAACAGCGTGTCCGCCAACGCCCGGGCATGGTCCGCGTAGTGCTGCCCTTCACTGAACCGCGTCCCACCCTGCAGCACGACCAGCCGCGCCTTGGCCAATTCAGCCAGTGTTTTCGAGGTGTTCTGCGGATAGAACTCCTCCTGCGCCAGCACGTGCACACCGCCGCCGCGCATCGTCTGCAGGACCGCGGCAACATGCTGAGGATCGGGCGGAATGCCGGGGCGCGGCTCCACGGTCGCGACCTCCTGCAGCCCCAGCCAGTCGAGCACGTACACCAGCGACTCGTGGTAGACGCACAAGCGCCGCTTCGCCGCCGGCAGCGCCGCGAACTTCGCGGCCTCCTCAGCAGCCAGCGCCCGCAGGCGTTTCACTAGCACAGCCGCGTTGTTGCGGTACGTTTCAGCATGTGCTGCGTCGACTTCCGCCAGACGCTGCCCCAGCGCCTCCGCGATCGAGGCCGCGGCGCGCGGATCAAAGAGAAAGTGCGGATTTCCGCCGGGATGGATGTCGCCCTGCCGGCGCGACACGGCACCCGCAGGCACCTGCAGCCGGTGCACGAACTGGGACGCGTCGAAGAAGCCGGGCGCACCCTGTGAAATCTTGGGGTTGCGCGCCTGGAGCAGCAGGGGCGGCAGCCAGCCCACCTCCAGCTCCAGCCCGTTCTGCACCAGCATGTCCGCGCGATTCAGCTGCAGAATCAGGCTTGGGCGGGCGTCGACGTAGTGCGGATCCTGGCGCGGCGAGGACAGCGCCTCGACCTGCACCAGCGGACCGCCCACTTCGGCGGCCAGCGCGGCCAGGCTGGGCAGCGTCGCGACGACCTTGAGCGGGGCGGCGAAGGCTGCGCTCGGCAGAATCCATAGCAAAAGTCCAATCATCCAGGTCTTCATCCGGACCTCCTAGTACGCGTGCGCGCCGTGGGCGCCGATGAGGGTCTCCAGGCCGAGCATCACGGACCAACCCGCGTCGGCGGGCATCCAGGGGCGGCGGTCGTAGCCGCCTTGCAGCCGAAGCCTTGAGAAATGCGAAGGATACCAAGTCACTTGCACGGCCTGGCGCGTGCGCACGCTGACCCACGCCGGATCGAGCGCGTCGTCGCGCAGACCGGTGGCGTATTCGGAGCGCACGCCCAGCTCCCAGCGCGGATCGAGATTCCACACGACCTGGGCATAAGCGCCGTGATCCTGAAGCCTTGAGC
>CAIXAA010000699.1 GCA_903917305.1 uncultured Myxococcales bacterium
CCCGCTGTTCGCCGCTGCTGAGCGCGGTCGCTATCTCGCGACGGGCGCCTGCATCCAGTGCCACACGCCGGAAGTCTCGCCGGGCATCGCCAACTTCAAGATGGCCTACGCCGGTGGTCGGCAGCACAAGGCGACCGCGGACGCCAAGACTGCGACGTCGACCAACATCACGCCGGACGCGACGGGCCTTGCCGGCTGGACGATCGCGGACATCGTGGCGTCGATCAAGGGCAACACGGACAAGGCCAAGAACCCACTGTGCGACGCCAGCCCGATGGGCCACGGCTGGATGGGCGACATGACCGACGGCGACATCAGCGACATCGCGACGTACATCCACACGTTGCCCGCCATCCAGAACGGACCGTTCAAGTGCGAATAATCGCTGTCATTCTGTTGGCATTGGCGGCGGGGTGTGCGTCGCAGGACCTCACCCCGTCGCCGGTGATCGCGGCTCCCACGTGGACGTCGATCTACAACGGCGCCTTCGCGGCCAAGGGGCCGTCCGGGTGCGCGGCGATCGACTGCCACGGCAGCGCATCCAACGCCGCGTATGTCGTCAGCAATTTCGCGTGTCCGAATAGGGACGACTGCTACGCTTCGGTCACGGGCGCTTCGCACCTCGTGCGGCCGGAAGACGCGGCCAATCCCGCCGGGGCCCAGCTGCTGCACTCGATCCGCCAGGCCGGCAACAAGGGCCGGATGCCGCTGGGCAATACGTTCACGTTCCAACCCGATGACATCACTCGGATCGAGGCGTGGATAGCGGCGGGCGCGAAGAACGACTGACGCCGCGCACGCAACGCGCGCCGAGCCCATGGGCCGAGTCCAGATGCGCCCAGGTTCAAGCTTTGCGCAGATGTGCGACACTCCCGCCATGCTGACCAGCCCGCGCCACTTGAGGGTTCGCACGACTGCCCGCGTGTGGCTGGTTGTTGCGGCATGGCTCGGTGGGCAAGGCGCGCTGCCGGCGCCGGCGTGGGGCGAGCCGCTGGCGCTCACCTACGCCGACACCGTGGCGCGGGCGGTGCGCGAGGCTCCGCAAGTTGTCGCGGCGCGCACGCGCATCGCGATTGCCGAAGCGGAAGTGGCGATCGCCGGCGTGCTGCCGAATCCCTCTGTGTGGGCAGGTAGTTCGACGCAAGCGGCGCGTCTGTCCGCCGGCGTGAGCTTGCCGCTGCTGATCCTCGGCCAGCGATCGGCCGCCATGGCTGCCGGGCAGGCGGATCAGGCCGCGGTGCAAGCGGACATCGACGTCACGCGGCAGGACGTCCGCGCCGCTGCCGGCCACGCCTACGTCGCCCTCTGGTTGGCCGAGAAGACGGCGGCGGCCCGGCGGCAAGCCGCAACGGTCGCAGCCCAACTGGACGATGCCGTGACCCAACGCATCGCGGTCGGTTCTGCGCCACGTTTCGAAGGGTTGCGTGCACATGCCGATCGCCTGCGTGCCGATGCGGAGGCTGTCGAAGCCCAAGCCTTGGTCGTTGCGGCAGCCGTCGATCTCGGCCGCTGGCTCGCCGTGCAGGAACCCGAGGACCTGCGAACGGCTGGCGATCCCGACGTCCCGGACCAATCGCCGGCGCTGATCTCGCTGCGGGACCGTGCGAACCGGGCGCCGGCCGTGCTGCGCGAGGAGGCTGCCGCGCGTGCCGCCGACGCCCACGCGGACCGCGAGCGCGCGCTGGTGCGCCCTGCCCTTGTGCTAGATGTCGGGGCAGATATTGGCGATCCAACGCTGCCAGCGACCAACTACCGGGCGCAGCTCGGCGTCGAACTGCCGCTGCTGAGCCAACGCCGCCCGCAGGTGCAGCGCGAGCAGGCGGCTGCGCAGGCGGCGCGCGTGCGGGCCACGTCCGAGCGGGCCATGGCGAGTGCCGATCTGGTCGTCGCGTACCGCACATTCGAAGCGCACTCCAGTCGTTTCGCAAGCTTTCGCGACGTTGTCGTGCCGGCGACGAACCAAGCTGCGCAGGCGATGCGCGACGCCTACAGGCTCGGGCGCGCGTCGCTGGCCGCCGTGCTGGAAGCGGAACGCGCGCACATCGAGACCTCCCTGGGCCTGCTGCAGGCGCAAGCGGCGCGCGCTGGCGACTGGATCGACCTCGAGCACGCTCTGGGAACGCAGAACAAAGGAGCGCAGCCATGAAGCCCTTTTGCTGCGCCGCCCTCCTGGCCGTGTGCGCGGCTTGCCGTGCGCCTGCCGGCGTGGAGCCCGAGGCGGCGACCGCGCCGGTGCGCGTGCATTGCGCCGCGCCGTCGCTGCAAGGCGTCGATGAGACGCTGGCCCTGCGTGGCCGCATCGAGGCGCCGGTCGGCGGCGATCTGCCGGTCGCATCCCAGGTTGCCGGCCGTGTCGTTGCGGTCCAAGTGGTGGAGGGCGAGCACGTCGAGGCCGGCGCGCTGGTCGCGACCGTGGACGATGTCGCCTCGCGCGATGCCTTGCGCCAGGCTGAAGCGGCGGTCGCCCAGGCGCGCGCCGATGCTGGCAGGGCGAAGACCACACTGGCACGCGTCAGGGCGCTGGTCGACAAGGGCATCGCGGCGCGCCAGGAGCTGGACGACGCAGGCGCCCAGGCGCGCGCTGCGGAGGCAGCGGTCCAATCGGCCGTCGCCGCTGCCGATCTCGCGCAGCATACGCTCGGCCGCGTGCAGGTGCGCGCGCCCATTGCCGGCGTCGTGACGCGCATCTGGCGTGGTCCCGGCTCCTTGGTCGACGGCTCGTCCGCGACGCCGCTCGTGCAGATCGCCAGCGCGCAAAGCCCTGAATTCGTCGCGGATGCCACGGAACGCGAACTTTCGCGGCTGCAAGTCGACCTGCCTGTCGCCGGCACGCTTGTGGACGGCGAGCCGTGGCAAGGCCATGTCCGCCTGATCACGCGCGCTTTGGAGCAAGGCACCGGCCTCGGCACCGTCCGCGTGGCGCTGGATGCCGTGCCGCGTGCGCCGTTGGGCGCGTTCGGACATGCCCAGGTCGTCTTGCGCCACCGCGACGCGGTGCCCTTGCTGGCGTCCACGGTGCTGCGCGGCGCGGTGGCGGATGGCGTGGAAGTCATCGTTTGCACGGCCAACCACGCCGAGCTGCGCCGCGTGACCGTGGGCTGGCGCGATGAGGGCCATGTCGAGATCACCGGCGGCCTGCAACCCGGCGAGCGGGTCGCGACCGATCACGTGCTCGGCCTTCAAGACGGCACTGCAATTGAGGAAATTCATTGAACGCGCTCGCCTTCCTGCGGCGCCACGCGTCGGCCGTCTGGCTGGCGACGGTGTTCCTGTGCGTCATGGGCGTCGTCGCCGCGCTGAACCTGCCGTCCGGCATCTACCCAGAGGTCGAGTTTCCGCGCGTGGTTGTGGTCGCCAAGGTGGGCGGCGCGCCGCCGGACGTGTACCTGACGAGCGTGACGCGCCCGCTGGAGCAGGCGTTCTCGACGGTGCTCGGCGTGCAGCGCATCCGCTCCAAGACCATTCGCGGCGCAACAGAGATTTCCCTGCAGTTTGCGCCGGATACCGACATGTGGCGCGCGTTGCAGCTGGTCGAAGCCCGCGTCGGCGAGGCCCGCGCCACGTTGCCGGCGGGAACCGAGCTGACGGTGGAGCGCATCACGACCGGCTCCTTTCCCGTCGTGACCTTCAACGTGACTGGCCCCGTCGACCCGCGCGTCCTGCGCGAACTTGCCGAACTGACGGTCAAACCTGCGCTGGCCCAGCTGCCGGGCGTCGGTCGCATCGAGGTGCTCGGCGGCGATATCCGCGAGATTGAAGCGATCCTCGACCCGGAGGCGACGGCGGCGCTGGGGCTGACGCCGGCCAGCGTCGCCGACCAGCTGCGGCCGGCGATGGCCCTGACGGCGCTGGGTCGCGTCGACCGCGACGGGCAGCTGGTGACGGCGGTGGCCGATGCCCAGCCCAAGACGACCGGCGAAATCGCGGCGATGCCGGTGGCGATCGACGCGCGCGGCGTGACCGTACCGCTCAGCGCCATCGCCGAAGTGACCGAAGGTGCAGAGGATCGGCTCGTGCGCGTCGGCGGTCCGGGCGGCGAGACGGTGGGAGTCAGCGTGGCGCGGCTGCCGGGCGCG
>CAIXAA010000700.1 GCA_903917305.1 uncultured Myxococcales bacterium
AGCGTCGCCGAGCCGCCGCCGCCCTTGGACGCGCCACCAGCCGGCTTGGCGCCGCCCGCAGCACCGCCCCGCGCCGCGCCGCTCTTGGCGCCGCCGCCGCCGCCGCTCGACAGCGAGGACAGCGTGCTGGCCACGTCCTCCGCGTCGGCGTTCTCCAGGTGGTGGATGTGGATCTGGCCCTCGCCGGGGATGGCGACGTCCAGCTTGCGGATCAACGCGTCGATCTTGAGGTAGTTGCTACGGGTGCAGATGAGGATGATCTGGTTGGAGCGGTCATCGGCAATGGCCTTGCTGATCACGACCTTGGTCGAGGAGTTCGCGCCCGTGCCCGCACCCGCCGCGCCCGCTGCGCCAGCGCCAGCGCCGCCCTTGGCGCCGTCGCCAAAAACGCTCGTGATCTTCTCGACCAGGCCCGAGGCGTCCATGTTCTGCACCGGCCGGATCCAGATCTTCTCGGCGCCGAGCGGCACGTCGATGTCGGCCAGCAGCTTGATCACGCGGCGGATGTTGTTGCCGGTGTCCGTGATGATGATCGTGTTGCTGGGCGCGTAGATGAATGCGTCGCCGCCCTTGGACTTGAACTTGCCGACCAGCGGCTCGACGTCCTTGACGTCGACGTTCTTCATGTGGACCAGGCGCGTCACGATGTTGTCGTCGCTGGGCACGCCGGTCTTGGGGCCGAGCACCTCCGCGCCGGAGGAGCGCGCGTCCGCCGTGTCGACGATGTGGTAGAAATCTCCCTTCTTGGTCACGGACATGCCGTTGACGGCCAGGGAGCTGAGGAAGGCGCGGTAGGCCTCGTAGACGCTGACCGGCTGCGGCGAAAGAATCGTGATCTTGCCACCCTTCTTCTGCGAGGCGACGACGAAGTTGCGGTTCATCCAGCAGCTGATGAGCTTGGTGATCGACTCGATCGGCGCGTCCTGGAAGTCGAGCGTGACGCGGGCATTGAGCGGCAGCCGCTTGCACTTGATGTCCTTGTCGAAGTTCGACTTGAACGTGACCAGGTCCTCGATCTTCTTGACGTCGTCATTGGCCGATGGCGCTGCCGGCGTCGGAACCGGCGGCGTCGCGCCACCACGGCCGGGCGCCGGTGTCGGCACATTGGGCTCGTTGTCGCCCTGCGGCTCTTTGCCAAGCTTCTTGCCGGCTTGCGCCGGATCGTAGCTCGGGTCGAGCGCAGCCGCCCCCTTGCGCTTGAACACGCCGGTGGCGCTGCCGCCGGCCTTCAAGTCCTTGGCTTGCGTCTTCTTTCCCGCCATCTTGCCGGCGCCGCCGGAGACCGGGATCGTCCGATCGCCGGGCTTGGCTTCCTGGGCGAAAGCGGTCGACGCGAGAACCGAGAGGCACAGCGCCCAGGTGACGGCCAGCCCGAAGCGAAGTGCGCTTGGCGGCAGCAGAAGGCGGCGAAAAGCGGCTCGAGACATCAGCATGAACTCCGGTGGTGGACCCGCGGGTCCTCCGGCAACGCCCGGCACGGGGCCAGGCATCGCAAACTAGCGAATCGTATAGCGCAACGTCTTGACGACGCCGCCGCGGTCGATGAGCACGGTGAGGCGCGACTTGTTCTTCAAGGCGTCGTACAGCGCCAAAGCCTTGTTCGGACTGTCGATCTGGTCGCCGTTGATGGCCTGGACCACGTCGCCGTTCTCGAACCCGATGTTCTTGAACAGGCTGTCGCCCTGCATGCCAATCATGCGGAACCCTTCGTACTTGCCGTTGTGATAGTTCGGCACGACGCGGGCCTGCTGCCCCAGCGCCGCGAGATCCTTCAGTTTCTCGTTGATGTGCGGCCGGTCGAGCTGGTAGGACGTGTCGCCCACCTTCTTGACGCCTTCGCTGTCGCCCGGCTGCTGGCTGCTCGACTGGCGCTTGCTCTCCGGCGTCGGCATCGGGGCGCGCGGCGGCGGCGGCATGCCCGGAATCGGCGTGCCATCGGGATTGGTGCCGCCGGACGGCGTCGCCGAGAACAGCGGCGCGATGGTCAACTTGTCACCCTCTTTCAAAACCAGGTAGTTGCGGCGGATGGCATAGACCACCGCCTGCCCGCTCAGCAGGTCGACGCCGACGTTCACGACCTTCTGCGTGCCTTTCTCGACCTCGACGCTCGCGCTCGACCACGTCTCGGGCGTCACGACCATGGTGCCGATGAGCTTGATGGGCAGCGCCGTGGGCTCGTAGCTGTTGTCGATCGGACCTTCCTTCTTCGCCGCCTCGTCCGTCGCGCTCTCGTCGACGATTTCCTCTTCGGGCGGAAGCGGTTCCTCGTTGAAGAAGATCGAGCGCCCGGCGATGTTCGCGCCCGACACTTCGTTCAACCGGCTGTCGCGCAAGCGCTTTTGCAGGGCGCCATCGCCGCCGGCCGGCGCCTTGAGCTCGCGCTCCGCGCTGTGACCAGCCTTGGCGAGCAACATGCCCACAAAAGCGTTGATCGATCCCGCGGAAAGCCAGGCGATGAGCCCGAGCCCGACGAGGTTGATCACCCAGAAATGTCGCTTGAACAGGGTCTCCATCGCGTCCTGCGCTCCTGGTGGCGTCGGCGCTGGCCGCACACCCCCGAACTTTATCAAGCAAAGGTCATGCCAGCCTGACTCGCAAAGATGTCTCGCAGATCTCGGTCTTTGGCGCGCAGGCGCCGGATCCGGCGTGGACGGTCTGGCAGCCGGGCAGGGCGTGGCAGCCCGTCCCTGTGCCAAAATGGCAATCGAAGTGGTTTCTGCGAGGTTTTGCGGCGCCACGCGAAAGCCGGTAGCATTCCAGGTCTGGCGCGGTGCTGGCCGCGCTGCCTTCCGTCCCCGAGGAGTCGTCGTGACCCACTATTGCATCCGCGCAGGGCTCTTGCGCACAGTGGCCCTCTGCCTGCTTTGCCTCGGCTTTGCCGCCGCCTGCTCCTCCGCGAGCAAGGGCAAGGACGCGGCGGGCGGTCAGGCCGATGTCGCCGCCGACACCGACCCCATGATCGTCGACCTCGTGCCCATCGGCAGCGACGACCTCGTCAGCACGGACGACACCCAAGACGTCGCCAGCCCTGAGGAAATCGTCGCCACCGACCTCGACGCCCTGTTGGACGCCGCCATGCCCGACCCGGTCGACGGCTGCACGCCCAAGTGCGACGGCAAGGCCTGCGGCCCGGACGGCTGCGGCTCGGTGTGCGGCTACTGCATCAGCGGCCAGATGTGCACCCCGGACGGCAAGCAATGCAAGACCTACTGCGAGCCCGACTGCACCAAGAAGGGTAAGAAATGCGGGGACAACGGCTGCGGCGGCAGTTGCGGCGACTGCGGCGGTGGCTTCCACTGCGGCATCGACTACCTCTGCTACAAGGACGACTGCATCGGCTCTTGCGACGGCAAGGTGTGCGGCGACGATGGGTGCGGCCTCTCTTGCGGCGTGTGCGCGACGGGCGACTTGTGCGACGCGACCGGCAAATGCAAGGCCGGACCTTGCAAGGGTATTCCCAAAGTCGGGTCATGCTCCGGCGACATCTTGACGGTGTGCATCGGCGAAGTCCCGAATCAGTCAAAGCAAATCACGGACTGCGGCGCTGTCGGCACCAACACGTGCGGCTACGATGCGGGCAAGGGGACGAACACCTGCGTCGCCAAGCCGATGTGCGTGCCGAAGTGCTTGAATTCGGACGGAACCAAAAAGCTGTGCGGCCCGGATGAGTGCGGCAACGGCGGCCAGTGCGGCACCTGCCCCAACGGCTGGTCGTGCCCCGGCGGCACCTGTGTGCCGGAAGTCGGCGCGGACTGCGGCGCCTTCTCGTTGGCGGGCAAGTGCGTGGGCGACACGTGGATGTGGTGCAATACCGGAAAGATCTCCGCGATCAACTGCGCGGACTCCGCGATGAAGTGCGCCTGGGACGGCTCGAAGTTCGGCTGCCAGTAGGCCAGCTAGCGGATCTCGATTTCCCGCGTCATTCCACAGAGCAGCGCCTTGTGCGCCATGCCCTGGCGCGCGCCCGGCGGCCCGTAGAACACGTCGTCGAGCGTCAAGCCATGCGGCGGCGCGGTCTGCCCGGCGCGCTTGCGGTCGCTGCTGGTCAGCATGGCGGGCAAGTCGTCCGGGGAGAAGCGCCCGCGGCCGATGTCGACGAGCGTGCCGCACATGATGCGGACCATGTTGTGCAGAAAGGCATTTCCTTCGACGGTGACCGTCAGCAGCGACCCGTCCGTCGCCACCTCCACGGCGCGCATCTCCCGCACGGTGGAGGTCGCGCTGCACGCCGCTGCGCGAAACGCGCTGAAATCGTGGACGCCGATGAAGTGCGCCGCGGCTTCGCGCATCGCCGCGACATCCACGCGACCGGGGACGTGCCAGGCCGTCCGCGCGAGCAGCGGAGCGCGCGCCGCCGCCGTCACCATCCGATAGACATAGCGCTTTCCCACGGAGTCGGCGCGGACGTCGAACGCGACCGGCATCTCCTCCCCCGCCTGCACCGCGAGATCGGGCGGCAGGTGCGTGTTCAGCCCGAGGACCAGCCCGCGCAGCGGCACCTGCGCATCCGTGCGCACGCACAGGGGCATGCGCCGCGCGTGGACGCCGGAGTCCGTGCGGCTCGAGGAGCGGATGCGCGCCGGCTCGCCGATGAAGGTCTGCCAGGCGCGCTCGAATTCACCTTGAACGGTGCGTAGTTCGCCCTGACGCTGGAAGCCGCAGAAGTCGGTGCCGTCGAATTGCAGCCACAGCAGCACGGCGCGCGCGGGCAGGTAGAAGCTGGGGAGCGGTTCGCTGCCGGGCACGCGCACCTACAGGTCGAACGCGATGCCGAACGCGAAGATGTTGTCCGACAAGTCGATCGACTTCTTGTTGCCGAAGTCCGTCAGGTTCAACATCTGGTATTCTGCGAACAAATACGAGTGGTTCACGCCCATCTCGATGTCGAAGCTGCGCGCGGCCTGGGGCTCGAAGACGTCCAGGAGCAGGCGCAGGCCGACGGTGCCATAGAGGCCGCCGGTGCCGCCGCGCGCGAGCTGCGTGGTGCCGCCGACCGGCGTGTAGTGGCTGATATTGCCGACGCCGTTCTCCATCCACCACAGGCTGTAGGCGAGACCGGCCTTGGCGTAGGGCACCAGGGGGAACGAATAGCGGTCAGCGAGGGTGGTGAAGCGGTACGCGGCGTCCAGGCTCATAGGCAGGACGGTCAGCGAGGTGGTGTCGGACGTCGTGCCGCCGCCGATGGCGCGCGCCTGGCCGTCCTTGGTCCAGCGGCCGACGGAGAAGCCGAAGCTGAGGTCGCCCCAGTCGCCGTACAGCATGCGCCAGTCCAGGCTGAGGCCGAACTGCCAGTCGGCGCTGCCCATCATGTCCGCGTAGGGCGTGGCGCCGGTGGTCTTGGCGAACTCGCGGTCAATGTTGGGTTTGTAGTTGCCGAAGCGCAGATCCAGGCTCATCGTCTGCGGGGACGCGGCGCTGGCCTGCGTCGGCGCGAGCAGGGCGGCCGCGAGGAGCACGACGCCGAGAGCTTGCGCTGCACGCCGCCGCCGGAACAGGACGAACGCGATCGCGGTGCCCAAGAGCAGCCACAGGGCGCTGCCGGAACCGGAGCGCGCCGCGCTGCAAGCGCCGTAGCCGCCTTCTTCGGTGCCGCCCTGGGCTTTGTAGTACTGCCAGAGATCCTGCGTCGGAATCGGAACGCCTGACCGGACTTCGGAGCCGACGCTCTCGTTGTCGTTGTCGTCCATCGTCGTGACGCCGACGTAGTACGTCTGG
>CAIXAA010000701.1 GCA_903917305.1 uncultured Myxococcales bacterium
CCGTTCCCGCACCTGCCGAGCCAGCCGCCGCGCCGGAGCCTGCCGCGCCCGCCGCGCCGGAAGTGGCGACCGTGCCCGAATCGAGCGGCGCCGTCGCCAAGGGCGAGCCGCTGGAACCCTTTGTCAAGACAGCTGATCTGTCGAGTGACGCGGCGCTGGCGACCGCGCTGGCCGGTCTCAAGGGCGGCCGGCCGACCGAGGCGCTGATCGGGCAGCTGAAGGCCGCCAAGCCCGCCGCGCGCCTGGCGCTGATCCAGGCGATGTGGCACGAGGAGGTCAACGTGCGCGCCCAGGCCCCGTCGCTCTTCACGGAGGCGGGGATCGCGGGCGATGCCGAGATCCTCAAGGCGTTTCAGCGGACCCTGCGCAAGGAGCCGGACCGCGACGCGCGCGGCATGGCGGCCAAAGCGTTGGTTCGCTTGAACGTTCCCGGCATCGCGCCGGTGCTGATCCAGCTGCTGCAGAAGGACGGCGAGGGCCAGGTGCGCGCCAACGCCGCGTATGCCCTGGGCGCCCACGACGAGCACAGCGCGACCGACGCGCTCGTGGCGGCGATGACGGACAGCGAGACGTGGGTGCGGATGCGCTGCATCACGGCGCTGCGGCGCATCGGGGCGAAGTCGGCGGTGCCGGCGCTCGAAAAGGCGCTGAGCGACCCGAACTCCATGGTGCGCGGCGACGCGGTCCTGGCCTTGAAGGCGCTGACCGGCAAGAAATACTCAGAAAAACCGCACCTGTAGCGTCAGAAGGTCAAGCCGGCGGTCAGGATGCCGTAGGGCTGGAACTCCTCCCACTTCGCCGCGCCGATGTCGAGGCCGAGGAACCAGAGGCCCATCGACACGCGTGCGCCGACGAAGGCTTCCATGGCGCCGCCCCAGGTCGACGTCTTGGTCACGGTCTTGAGGTCGGTGACCGACGACGTGGAGCGCTTGGCGCCGGCGCCGACACCAGCAAAGACGCGCAAGAACGGGATCTTGAAGATCGAGTAGCGCACATCCAGGTTGATCACCGGGTCGGATGACGGGAAGTCGGTGAACGGCATGTAGGCGTTCACTCCAAGGCCGAAGCCGCGGAAGATGTCATCCACGCCCGCGCCGAGCGCCAGGCTGTGTGTCGCCGAAGCGGAGCTGCCGAAGCCAAAACGGTGCACGCCCGCGCCGGCATAGATCTCCGGCAACGCGAGCGCGGGGCGCGCGACGGCGCCGGCCAGGGTGGTGAACAAGCACACGAGGATGAAACGACGGATCATGCGGCCTCCTTGCCAACCTTTGCAGTAGCAGACGCGGCGGCGGCGCGCAAAATTTTCTGCGGCTTTGCGGGCTACGGGACGGCGGCGCCGGTCACCGGATCGATGGTGTTGGCACCGACGTAGTCGCAATGATGCGCATTCGTTAGCGAATTCGTGGTCCACAGCGTGGGCACCCAGGCGCAGACCTGACGCACGAGCTGGTGCGAGTCCCACGTGGCAAACACCTTGACGTTCGGCCCGGTCGGCAGCTTGACCGACGGCAGCGCGGGATAGGCGACGTCGACCGGGTGCCCGTTCCAACTGTCGTAGCCGGGAATCACGTCCACTTTGACGGACTTGGTGAACTGTTCGCTCGACTTGTGCGGCACGTGCATGTCGATGCCGATGATCTGCGCCAGCTCCACGACGTGCTCGCCCTGCATGCGGTTGCAGCCGTGCGAGACGGGGCCGCGGATGAGCTTCCAGTCGCCGTCCGCTTGCGTGATCGGGCCGTGAAACGCCAGGCCGCGCTTGGAGTTGTACGCGAGGAACGGGAAGCCGCCCCAGGCTGCCGTGCTCGTGGTCGCCACGTAGGCGACGCCGAAGATGGAGGTGTAGGCGCCCGGGCCGTTGGACGTGGCGACCGCGCCGGTGGCGACCGGGTAGACGACGGTGGCGCGGGTGCGGGTGCCTTCGGGCTCCGTGACGGCGTAGTACGGCAATTGGCCAGCGAATCCCACCTTGACCAGGCCGGTGACGCGCGCGGTGTGGCCGGCGAGCGAGACGGTGATGTGGACGCTGTCGAGGGCGGGCATCAGGCCGTTGTACAGCCACTTGGGGTTGCCGCTGGCCTTGAGATCCTCTTCCTGCGATTGCGTGTCGGCGCTGGGGGTCGTGTCGGCGCAAGCGCTGGGCAGCAGGGCGGTGGCGGCCAGCGCGATGCAAAAGCCGATGCGGGCGAAGCGAAAGCCGAACATGAGACACCCCGAAGCTGCGGAAAAGGCGCGGAGGCGCGATAGGATAGCGCCGCGCGCCGCAAACGGAAAGCCGCAGGGGCTGGCGCAGACGCACTTGACCCTCCGGCGCCCGGCTCGCACCATCAGGCGCAACACGAAACAAGGAGCCGCCATGGCCTACTGGCTGATGAAGACCGAGCCGGACGCCTACAGCTGGCAAGAACTGGTGCGGACCGGTCGAGGGACGTGGGACGGCGTGCGCAACTACGCGGCCCGCAACCACATGCGCGCGATGAAGGTCGGCGATCGCGTGGCGATCTACCACAGCAACCAGGGCAAGGAGATCGTCGGCATCGCGGAGATCGTGCGCGAAGCGTTCCAGGACCCGACGACGGACGACGTGCGCTGGTCAGCGGTGGAGGTGGCGCCGCTGCGCGCGCTGCAGCGGCCGGTGCCGCTGACGACGCTCAAGGCGGAGCATGCGGCGGGCGGCGATCTAGGCGAGCTGGAGATGCTGCGCCAGGGCCGCCTGAGCGTGGTACCGCTGCGCGAACGCGAGTGGCGGCGCATCCTGCAACTGGGCGAAACGACGTTGGAGTAGGCGGTGGTACGGCTGCTCGTGGACCAGGGCGTGCTGGACGGCTCCGCGCGGGCGCTGCCGCTGGCGTGGCTGCAAGGCTTTGACGTCGCGGCGTATCCGGCGCGACGGCTGGGCGAGTGGCTGGGCAGCGATCCGGCGCAGGCCATGCTGCTGCGCTCGGTGACGCGGCTGACGGCGGCGGAGCTGGAGCGGCTGCCGCAACTTCGCGCCGTGGCGACGCTTTCGTCGGGGACCGATCACATCGAGGAGCCGGCGCTGGCCGCGCGCGGGATCGCGCTGCACACGGGGCGCGGGGGCAACGCGGCCGCGGTGGCGCAGTGGACCGAGTGGGCGCTGGCGCGGCTGCTGGGGCCGGGTCGGGGACCGGTTCCGGTTCCGGTTCCGGTTCCGGCTCCGGTTCGGGATCCGGTTCCCGTTCCGGCTCCGGTTCCGGCTCCGGTTCCGGCTCGGGATCCGGCTCGGGATCCGGCTCGGGATCCGGCTCGGGATCCGGCCGCGGACTGGCTGCGGCAGCGCCGGATTCTCGTTGTTGGCGTGGGAGCCGTGGGCGCGGTGGTCGCCAGGCGCCTGGAACAACTGGGCGCCACCGTGCTGCTGTGCGACCCGCCGCGCGCGGAGCGCGAGCCGGGGTTTGCCTCCGCCGACCTGGACGCAGCGCTGGCGAGCGGGCTCGATGCGCTGACGGTGCACGTGCCGCTGACGCTCGCCGGGCGCCATGCGACAGCGAACCTGATGAATCATAAGCAGATCCAGATGCTTGAAGGCGGCGTGCTGCTCGATGCGGCGCGCGGCGGCGTGCTAGACGAAGGGGCTGCGGCGGTGGCGCGGCGCGAAGGCCTCCTGCGCGGTCTGGCGCTGGACACCTTCGCGGGCGAACCGCAGCCGCAACCCGAGGTGCTGGCAGCGGCCGATCTGGCGACGCCGCACATCGCCGGGCACACGGTCGAAGGCAAGCTGCGCGTCGCGGCGCTGGCGGTCGGCGGGCTGCGCAGCGCGTTTGGCCTGGGGCCAGTGGATGTCGATGCGGCCATTCGCAAGCAGCTCGAG
>CAIXAA010000702.1 GCA_903917305.1 uncultured Myxococcales bacterium
GCCCGCGCCCACAGATCGCACAGCCGCTCGAGGCTCGTGCGGTGCAGCCCGGACGTTTCGGCGATGCCGGCCAGCAACGCGGCGCGCAGCGGATCGCCAGGCTGCCGGGCGCGCGAAGCAAGTTCACCAAGGATCTCAAGGGTGCGCAAGGCCAGCTCCGGCGGCAGGACGGGGCGCAGCATCGCCAATGGCGCCGGCCAGGGCAAGGGCAGCGTGGCGATCCGCGGGCCGCGTTGCACGGGCCTCTTGCTTCGCAGCGCGGGAGCGGTTACATTCCGCGCCCGCTCGCTTTCGGTGCGCCCGAAAGAACGAAGGCCCAGTCGCCTGGGGGAGTGGCCGAGTGGTTGAAGGCAGCGGTCTTGAAAACCGCCGAGGTGAAAGCCTCCGGGGGTTCGAATCCCTCCTCCTCCGCCCGAGCTGTGTAGGGGGCCCGAATGCCCCTACGACCTCCGACTGAAGATCGATGGTGTCTGAGAGAGGAGTCGACGGAGAGGTGGCCGAGTGGCTGAAGGCAACGGTTTGCTAAACCGTCATAGGGTTTAAATCCTATCAGGGGTTCGAATCCCCTCCTCTCCGCTGAGTTGGTGTAGGGGCCAGAATGCCCCCTACGACCCCCGACTGAAGGGCGTGCAGGGGGCCAGAATGCGCCCTGCGACCCCGAGAGTGTCTTGCCAGGTGTTCGTTTCTTGTTCTGGTGTCTAGTGTCTGCTTAGGGCCCATAGCTCAATTGGATAGAGCATCGGTCTACGGAACCGAAGGTTGCAGGTTCGAGCCCTGCTGAGCCCGCCAAAGATGTCCGCCACAGACAACACCTTCATGGACGTCGCCCTGCGTGCCGCCGTGCAGGCCGGCCATGCCGGCGACGTGCCGATCGGTGCTGTCGTCGTCCACGAAGGCGAGATCCTCGCTGTCGCTGCCAATCGCCGCGAACAGGACCAGGATCCGACCGCCCACGCCGAGATCCTGGCGCTGCAGCAGGCCGGCCGCGCGCTGGGCTCCTGGCGCCTCAACGAATGCACGATGTACGTGACCCTGGAGCCGTGCCCGATGTGCATGGGCGCCGCGGTCAGCGCCCGCATTGGCCGCCTGGTCTTCGCTTGCCGCGACCCGAAGGCGGGCGCCGCGGTGTCGCTGTTCCAGCTCGGCACGGACGACCGCTTGAACCACCGCATGATCATCGCAGAAGGCGTGCGGCGGCAGCAGGCGAGCGGTCTGCTGTCGACGTTCTTCGCCTCCTTGAGGCAGGGCGAGCGGATCGTGACCATGCAAGACGCGGATCCTTGGCCGGCCTTGCACGTAGCGGCACACGCTGCTATCGTAGAGGCCCCCGAATGAAGGGCCCTTGTGGTCCGGGTTCAGGGAATGCTCAATCGCCGCGCGCGGTTGGCGAGCAACGGAGAGCTGTCCGAGTGGCTGAAGGAGCCTGACTCGAAATCAGGTGTACCGCAAGGTATCGGGGGTTCGAATCCCTCGCTCTCCGCTGTGTTCGTGTAGGGGGCCAGAATGCCCCCTACGACCCCCGACCAAAGGGTTCGTGTAGGGGCCAGAATGCCCGCTACGACCCCCGACTGAAGGGGCATGTCAGGTTCCGGGGCGCTGTAACGCGCCCGCTCCGAGTTCCCGGCCCTTCGGGCCGCCAGATCGCCGCTTCGCGCAGCTTCTGGTTTCGGGGTGTCCAGTGTGTCGTCCGTATCCCTGTCGGGCCTGCTCCGCGCAGTCTTTGGGGAATGCCGGAGAGATGTCCGAGTGGTTTATGGTACTCGCCTGGAAAGCGGGTGTACTCCAAAAGGGTACCACGGGTTCGAATCCCGTTCTCTCCGCCCGCGAGGCGATGTGACAATCAGGTCGTGGGCAAGGCTGGCGGCAGCGGTGGCGCTGTGAACCCCGCCAGGTCCGAGAGGAAGCAACGGTAGCGGCAAAGCCGTGTGCCGCCAGCCCTGCCCACGACTGTGTCACAGTGTCTTGTTCCGTGGCGCTCTAACGCGCCCGCTCCGAGTTTCCGGCCTTCGGCCGCCATGTTGCCGCTTCGCGCCTCCTTTCTCGGGTGGCGCCCTTCCGCGGCCGCTGCGGATTTCCGCTTCGGGCGGCCGAGTTCACCGCTTCCGGAGCACTTCACGTGGCTTACCTCGTCCTGGCACGCAAGTACCGCCCCGGCACGCTCGCGGAGCTGGTCGGCCAGGAACACATCGCCCGCGCCCTGTCCAACGCCATCGCGATGCAGCGCATCCCGCACGCCCTGCTGTTTTGCGGCGCGCGCGGCACTGGCAAGACGTCGACCGCCCGCATCGTCGCCAAGATGCTCAACTGCGTCACCGGTCCGACCGCGACGCCGTGCGGCACCTGCTCGCCCTGCCGCGAGATCGCCGCCGGCAACTGCATGGACGTCCAGGAGCTCGACGCCGCCTCGAACCGCGGCATCGACGAGATTCGCGAGCTTCGGTCAGGGGTTGGCTATGCGCCCAGCCGCGATCGCTCGAAGATCTACATCATCGACGAAGCGCACATGCTGACCAACGAGGCGGCCAACGCGTTCTTGAAGACGCTCGAAGAGCCGCCCTCGCACGTCGTGTTCATCCTGGCGACCACCGATCCGCAGCGGCTGCCCGTGACGATCCGCTCGCGGTGCCAACGCTATGATTTCAGGCGGGTGCGTGCCGGCGACGTCGTCAAGCTGCTGCGTTCCATCTGCACAAGCGAGGGCGTCAAGGCCGACGACGCCGCGCTGTACCTCGTGGCGCGCGAGGGCGATGGCTCGATGCGCGACTCCCTGAGCGTGCTCGACCAGGTGATCGCCTTTGGCGGCGCGGAGATGGACGCGGAATCCGTCGCGGCGCTGCTCGGCGTCGCTGACCGCAACCGCGCGCATCAACTGCTGCAGGCGCTGTGCAACCGCGAGGCGAACACGGCGCTGCAGGCGGTGGCGGCGGCGCACGATCACGGCATGGATCTGCGGACTTTCGCGCGCACGATGGCGATGGAGGCGCGCGACCTGCTCGTGACGCGGCTGGCCGGCGGCGCGGCGCGCGATCTGGTCGACCGGGCCGAGAGCGAGATCGAGACCCTGCAGAAGCTCGCGGAAGGCCTGCAGATTCCCGAGCTGGAGCGCCTGAGCCACGTCCTGCTGGAGCTGGCGGAGCAGGTCGCCAAAGCCCGCCATCCGCGCCTCGTGCTGGAGCTGGGCATGGTGCGCCTGTGCCGCGCCGCGCCGCTGGTCGATGTCGCGGAACTGGTGGTGCGCGTCGAGAACCTGCTGGCGGGCGGCCGCAACTTCGGCGGCGGCGGCGGCGGCAGCGGCGGCGGCCGACCGGGCGGCGGCAGCTTTGGTGGCGGCGGTGGCGGCACGCCGCGGCCGTTGCTGGCGCAGGGGCAAGAGCCCGCGCTGACTCCGGTGGGCGAACGCCTTGCGGATTCGCCACGGTCGCAAAGCTCCGCGTTTCCCGTTCGCGCTCCGGCTCCGGCTCCGGCTCCGGCTCCGGTCCTGGCTCGGGCTCCGGCCGCGGTTTCGGCAGCGGCACCCGTGGCGATGCCCGAGCCGGCGTCCTGGCGTCCGCTCGCCGACGCCGATCTCGAGCCCTGGCAGCACACCATCCGCACCGAACTGCAAAAGCCCGTCGTGGCCACGCTGCTCGACAACGCCGTGATCGTCCATGCCGCCAATGGCCGAATTCGCCTCGGGTTTTCCAGCGAGTTCTGGACGGGCCAGGCCAAGCAGGCCGAGACGCTGCGCACCCTCGAAGAAGGCGCCCGCCGCGCGTTCGCTGCGCCGTGGCACCTCGAGATCGGCGAGACCGAGCCGCGCGCCCGCACGGAGAGCCCGTCGGCCCGCCGCGCCCACAAGGAGCAGGCCCAGCGTCAGGCGGATGCCGCGCAGGTCATGCAGCACGATCGCGTGCGGATGCTGGTCGACGCGCTGGACGGCCAGATCATCCGCACGGGCGACGCGCCCTCGTAGACGACGATGCAACTTCCCCAAGCGATTGAGCGCCTTTCGTCCTTGCTGGCGCGCCTCCCCGGCGTCGGGGAGCGCTCCGCCCAACGGCTCGCGCTGCACATCCTCAAGCAGGAACCGGCGTACGCAGAGGCGCTTTCCGGCGCGCTGGCCGGCCTGCACAGCGGCGTGCGCTTCTGCGAGCGCTGCCATCACCTCGCCACCGCCAACCTGTGCGGCATCTGCAGCAACCCGCACCGCGACGCGAGCCTGCTGTGCGTCGTGGAAGATGTGCCGGATCTCCTGGCCTTGGAGCGCTCCGGCGAGTAC
>CAIXAA010000703.1 GCA_903917305.1 uncultured Myxococcales bacterium
AGGCAGGAGCCATAGGGCGAGCCCCACGACACCACCAGCACGTCGCCGCCTTGCGGATCGCCATGCACCGCGCACGGCGGGATGTCGGCCACGACGCCGTCGACCTTCGCCTGCCGCAACTTGGTCATGACATGGTGGTTTTGCGCGTCGGTGGAAATGTGGCCGGTCTTGTCCCACTTCTCGAGACCGCCCAAGCGGTGCTCCAGCCCTTCGCTGCCGAGCTTGATCCACGGCCGCGCCAGCGTCGTCGGGTCGCGCTCGTACGGCAGCAGCTTGCCGCCGCCGAGCTGCGCGGCATCGTCGAGGAACTTCACCGGGATGGGCGCCAGGTCCTCGACCTTCGGCACCTTCCACGGCTCGGCGCCGTTGGCGATGAAGCCGTCCGACAGCAGCACGACGGGCGTCATGTACTTGATCGCGATGCGGCACGCCTCGTAGGCGCACTCGAACGCGTCGCCCGGGCTCTGGATCGCCAGCACCGGCATCGGCGACTCGCCGTTGCGGCCGTACAGCGCCTGCATCAGGTCGGACTGCTCGGTCTTGGTCGGCAGGCCGGTCGACGGGCCGCCGCGCTGGACATCGACAATCACCATCGGCAGCTCGGTCATGACGGCCAGGCCCATCGCCTCGCCCTTCAAGGCCAGACCCGGTCCCGACGTCGTCGTCACGGACAGGTGGTTGCCGAACGCCGCGCCGATCGTGGAGCACATCGCCGCGATCTCGTCCTCCGCCTGGAAGGTGATGACGCCGAACTCCTTGTAGCCAGCCAGCGCGTGCAGGATGTCCGTCGCCGGCGTGATCGGGTAGGAGCCCAGGAACAGCTCGAGGCCCGACTGCTTGGCCGCCGCGACAAAGCCGAGCGCGACCGCGTCGTTGCCCGAGATGCTGCGGTAGAGGCCCGGCGGGATGTTGGCGGCCGCCACGCTGTAGCGCACGCGGAACTGGTCGGTGTTCTCGCCGTAGTTCCAGCCGGCGCGGAACACGCGCAAGTTCGCTTCGAGGAAGGTCGGCTTCTTGGCGAACTTCGTGCGGATCTCCTGCTCGACGTACTCCGGGCTGCGGTCATACAGCCAGAACACGAGGCCCAGCGCGAAGTAGTTCTTGCAGCGCTCGACCTCCTTGGCGGTCAGGCCGAGATCGGCGAGCGCGTCGGCCGTGTGGCGCCCGAGATCGACGCAGTAGAGCTGGTAGCCTTCCAGCGAGCCGTCTTCGAGGGGATTGTTCTCGTAGCCCGCCATCTTGAGGTTCTTGCCGGTGAACGAGTCGGCATTGGCGATGAGCAGGCCGTGCGGCTTGAGCCACTTCTTGTTCGCGGCCAAGGACGCGGGGTTCATCACGACCAGCACGTCGGCCTTGTCGCCCGGCGTGAGGATGTCGCGGCTCGAGAAGTGCAGCTGGTAGCCCGAGACGCCGGCGATCGTGCCCGTAGGCGCGCGAATTTCCGCGGGATAATCCGGGAACGTCGCCGTATCGTTGCCGGCCAGGGCCGACGCCGCGGTGAACTGTCCGCCGGTGAGCTGGATGCCGTCACCGGAGTCGCCGGCGAAGCGAATGACGACCGACTCGAGCGTCTCGCTCGGCTTGGCAGACACCAGCGTCGAAGCGCGGGATTCTGCGGGCGAAGTGTTCTGGACCATGGCGGACTCCAAGGGGACGGTAGGGAAACGTCGGGCGCCAGGCGCGCAGCGTCAGAGCTGCAGGTTCCCGAACATTCTGGGGTTGTAATGGCGCGCCGCACGGCAGACCACCGACTTCGCGACAACTCGCGGTCGGACTTGCAGTTCGGCGCTTGCGGGGCTCATTCCGAAGCGTCATCCGAAGAGGATGGGCCTTGCGCGTCCAGGCTCTTGCGTGCGGCTTCGCGCGCGATCGCCTTGCGGCGGCGGTTGAGGCGCGGCGCGAGGGTCTTGCCATCGCCGCCGCCAGCGACCGGCACGGCGTGGGCGCTGACCGAGGACAGGTCGACATGGTGGCCGCGCAGCAGCACGACGGCGACACCGATGTAGAGGCCGATGAACGAAAGCAACACGATGAGTTCGCGCAGGAAATCTGGATCCATCTTCGGTCTTTCTCCTTGTTCTTGCCCGCCCGCCAGGGCGTATCCATGCGGACGGTGTGCGGTCGCGGCGACCGCTTCTCTCGACTTCTACTCGATCTCCGACATCTGCGGTCGCCACGCCGTGCCTTCACGGCCGTCGCGCAGCTCCACGCCGCCTTGCGCCAGCTCGGCGCGCAGCGCATCAGCCCGCGTCCAGTCCTTCTCGGCACGCGCAACCAGGCGTTCTTGCACGAGGCGCTCGACCCAGGCCAGCTTCTCGCTGCCCGGCGGGAAGAGCTGATCGCGCGCCGTCGTCAGGATGCGCTCGGCCGTCTCCGCCGGCGGATGCTGGAACAAACCAAGCAAGTCGCCTGCTTCCGCGACAAAGGCGCGGGCGTGGGCGATGAAGGCTTGCTGGCCCTTGGGCTTGTCGAGCGCGGCACCCAGCAGGCGCATCGGCTCGCTCAGCGCGGCCAAGGCC
>CAIXAA010000704.1 GCA_903917305.1 uncultured Myxococcales bacterium
CCGGCGCATCGTGCGCGACTCGGGCGCTGGCACCGTCAGATCGGGGAGCGAGAACGGCGTGGCGGCGGGCGAATCGGCCAAGGCGACCTCAAGGATGGATGGGCACCAGGTGCCGGGGAGGCGGCCATCTTGCACGTCACCCGCGCCGCGATGCAACCCGCACCCGCTGGGAACGCAGCGGCGACAAGCGGCGGGGCCGTGGCCTCTTGCGCGACCGGGTGCTATAAGCCCGCAGCCTGACAGCCCGCGGCGAGGCAACGTGGCCAACGTCCAACTCATCGACATCGACAAACGCTATGACGACGTGCATGTCGTGCGCCAGCTCAACCTGGAGGTCGCGCAGGGCGAGTTCCTCGTGCTGGTCGGCGCGTCAGGCTGCGGAAAATCGACCACATTGCGCATGGTTGCCGGCCTGGAGTCGATCACCGGCGGCACGCTGCGCATCGGTGATCGCGTCGTCAACGAGCTGAGCCCGCGCGACCGCGACATCGCCATGGTGTTCCAGAGCTATGCCCTCTACCCGCACATGACGGTGTACGAGAACATGGCTTTTGGCCTGCGAATCCGCAAGTTCGCAGCCGCGGAGATCGACAAGCGTGTCAAGGAGGCCGCGGCCCTGCTAGGCATCGGCGACCTGCTGGCGCGCAAGCCGGCGGCGCTCTCCGGCGGGCAGCGGCAGCGCGTGGCGATGGGCCGCGCGGTGGTGCGCGAGCCGTCGGTGTTCCTGTTCGACGAGCCGCTGTCCAACCTGGACGCCAAGCTGCGCGTGCAAATGCGCCTGGAAATTGCGCGGTTGCACAAGCGCCTGGGCGCCACGGTGATGTACGTCACCCACGACCAGATCGAGGCGATGACGCTCGCCGATCGCATCGCGGTCATGCACGAAGGCTGGCTGCAGCAGTGCGACGCGCCGCAAGCGGTCTACAACCGGCCCGCGAGCACGTATGTCGCGACTTTCATTGGCTCCCCCGCGATGAACCTGTGGCCGGTGCAGGCCAGCCTGGCCGATGACAGCGTCCAGCTGGCAGGCAGCGGCGTGAACTTTACGCTGACTGGTTCAGCAGTTGCGAAACTCAAGGCGGGCGACGCGCTGCAAGACGCCGCGTGGACGCTGGGCGTACGGCCGCAGGATCTGCGCGTGGCCGGGCCAGGCGAGGTCGCGCATGCCACGCTCAAGGTGGAAGTCGTCGAGCCGCTTGGCGCCGAGACCTTTGCTTTTGGCGAGTTGGAAGGCGCGGCAGGTCCCGCTGCCGACCGCGATGCGACGACGCGCCAGCGCCTCGAAGCCGCGAGCATCGTGCGCCTGGATGCCAATTTCCCTGTGCGCGAAGGCGATTGCCTGCCGCTGTGCCTCACTGCGGATCGCCTGCACCTGTTCGACCGCCAAGGCCGGCGCATCGCCGCCGATCCGGAGTGAGGTTCTCATGCGCGTTGCCCTTCGCCTGACGCTGGCGTTCTTGTTGGCCTTGACGTTCTCCGCCTGCAGCAAGCCGGCGCCGGCGCCGCAGAAGGCCGAAGGCGACAAGGCCGCTGCTGCCGCCGTGCCCGCCGCGGCATCGCCGACGGTGGCCCCGCCGCCCGCGGCGCCGCAAAAGGTCGTGCTTTGGCACAGCTACCGCGACGACGAGCGCAAGGCGCTCGACGGCCTGCTCACGCATTGGAACCGCAACCACCCGGAAATCCAGGTGGAGGCGCTCGCGGTGCCGTTCGACGCCATCATCGACAAGTTCCAGGTCACGGTGCCGCGAGGAAATGGTCCTGATCTCATCATCATGGCCCACGACAAGGTCGGCACGTGGGCGCGCGACGGCCTGATCCAGCCGCTGGGCGAGTTCGCGACGTCGGCGCGCCTGCAGCGCTTCTTGCCGCAGACGGTGCGCCCGCTGGTGTTCGAGAAGGCGGTCTATGGCCTGCCGCTGGCGTTCAAGTCGCTGGTTTTGTTCTACAACAAGAAGATGGTGCCAACGCCGCCGCAGACGCTGGCGCAGCTCGTCGAGGTCGGCAAGGGCTTCACCGACCAGAAGCACGGCGCCTTCGGCCTGGGCTACGACGCGTCGGACCTCTACTTCCATGCGCCCTTCCTGCACGGCATGGGCGGCGGCGTCTACGACGATGCCACCCACCAGCTGACCATCGACACGCCCGAGGCGCGCAAAGCCATTGACCTTGTTCGCGATCTCGTCAAAAAGAGCGGCATCGTCCCCAAGGGCATGACCGGCTTTGTCATCACCGCGATGTTCAACGATGGCAAGGTGCCGTTTGTCATCCAAGGTCCTTGGTTCATCAGCGAAATCGACAAGGCCGTGTCCTGGGGCGTGGCGCCGCTGCCGCTGCTGGAGCCGGGCAAGCCGCTGCGGCCATTCCTGGGTTCGGAGGCGGTGCTCCTCTCCAAGCCGACCAAGGTGCGCGACGCGGCGCTGACCATCGTCGATTACCTGACGAGCGACGAGGCCGCGGTGGAGCGCCTGCAGCAGGGCCACCAGATGGTCGCCAACACCAAGGTGTATGAGAACGCGCGCTGGCTGAATGACCCGGTCGTCAAGGTGTTCCGCGCGCAGGCCGATGCGGCGGTGCCGATGTCGAACGCGGTGGAGGCGGGTCTGGCGTGGACGCCGTACAACAACGCGCTGCGCAAGGCGATCTTTGGCGACGCCAACTCCGGCGACGCGCTGGCGGAGGCGGCCAAGCAGGTCGCCGAAGCCGTCGCCAAGTTGGGCAGGTAGCCGATGCCAGAGGGGAAGGCCCGCAGGACCGAGGTGCCGACGCTGGCGGGCGCGCTTGCCGCGCTGCTGCTGGCCAGTGTGCTGGTGAGCTCGCTGGGTATCGGGCAGCGCCAGCTGGCGATGGCCGGCGCAGAACAAGAGCAGTTGCAACGCGGACTTGCGGCGGCCGATGGCGCGGCGCGCCTGTGCGCTTCGTCCAAGGATGTCGCCCAGCGCGATCGCGACCTGCAGGCGCTCGAGACGCGACACGCCCCTTCTTTCGAGCACTTGTTCGCAGTCGCGGAAGGCGGCGTCGACGACCTCGGCATCGCGCGCGGCAGCGAGTGCGTGTGGGGCGCCAGACAGGGCGGCGCGGCGCGCACGCGGGCGCTGCTGGACGCGAGCAAGAATGTGCAGGCAGCCGGCGAGACTGCGCTGCAGAAGGCCACGCCGGTCGACGTCGCGCGCCTGCTCTTCGAGTTGCCCGACGCGCGGCGCGCCATCGCCGTGCCCTACCGCGCTACGGCCCAAGGCAAGCAGATTGCTGGCGTTGCCGGCGTGGTGCTGCGCCCGTTGGCGCCGCCGCCGGTGCCGCTGTGGTGGTGGCTGCTGCCGGCGGC
>CAIXAA010000705.1 GCA_903917305.1 uncultured Myxococcales bacterium
CGCAGCTGGTCGACCACGAGGTCGATTTCATGTTCCGTCAGGCCGGGATACAGCGGCAGCGTCAGCAGGCGCGCGGCCAGGGCGTCCGTCTTCGGCAGGCAGTCGCACACCACGCGCTCCGTGTGGCCGTGGAACGTAAACGTATGAATCGGCGGGTAATGCACGCTGGTCTGGATGCCCGCGGCCTTCATCGCGTCCATCACCGCGTTGCGATCGACGCCCTTGGGCAGCACGACCGGTAGGATGTGGTGCGCGGTGCGCCCTTGGGGCAGGCGCTCCGCGAAGGGCAGTCCCAGGCCTTCGATGCGCTGCAGCCGCGTCCAGTACGCCGCAACCACGGATGCACGCTTGCGATTGTTGTCCGGCAGGCGCCGCAGCTGCGAGGAGCCGAGCGCGGCGCGCAGCTCGTCCATCCGGTAGTTGAACCCGAGGTCGACGACGTCGTAGCTGTAGGCGTGGCCGCGGTGGCGCTCCAGCGTGAGCGTCGTCATGCCGTGCGAGCGCAAAAGACGAAGCTTCTCGGCCAGATCCGCGCGCCGGGTGACGACCATGCCGCCTTCGCCGGTCGCCATGTTCTTGTTGGAGAAGAAGGAGAAGCAGCCGATGTCGCCAATGGTTCCAAGCGCTTGTGTCGTGCCTTCCGCGTCGATCCAGGCGTCGCCCAGGGGACCGTGGGCGTTGTCTTCGACGAGCGCGATGCCGCGGCGGTGGCATTCCTCGCGCAGCCGCAGCAGATCCGCCGGCTGACCGGCGTAGTGCACCGGCACGATGGCGCGCGTCTTGGGCGTGATCTTGCGCAGGACATCCTCAACAGAAATCGTGAGATCGTCCTCGGAGGTCACGTCCGCCAGCACGACCGTCGCGCCGCAGTACAGCGCCGCGTTCGCCGTCGCGACGAAGGTCAGGCTGGGCACGATGACCTCATCGCCCGGCCCCACGCCGACCGCGGCCAGCGCCATGTGCAAGCCAACCGTGCAATTCGCCACAGCAAAGCAATGCGGCGGGTTGTGGCTGTCCAGCGCCTCGGCGAACTCGCGCTCGAAGGCTTGCGTGCGCGGCCCCATCGTCAGCCAGTTGCTGTCCAGCGCCTCTTGGACCGCGGCATGGTCCTCGGGCGTGAGGCGCAGATCACTCAGCGATATCTTCCACATGGCGGAACTCCAGGATTACACTGCGTAGGTATCGGGGCGGTAGCGGTCCAAGTGCCGCTCCAGGTACTGCCAGGTCTGCGCCAGGCCTTCGCGCAGCGGCGTCTGCGGCGCATAGTCAAAGAGTTCAGCGGCCTTGCGCGTGTCGGCCAGCAGCAGCATGACCTCGCTGGCTTCGGGGCGCAGGCGCGCCTCCTCCTGCTCGATCGGCACGCGCCGGCCGCACAAGGTGAAGATCTCTTCGATCAGCTCGCCGATGGACACCGTGCGCCCGCTGCCGACATTGACCACCTGGCCAAGTGCCGCATCACACTGGGCAATCGCCAGGAAGCCGCGCACAGTGTCGCCGACGAAGTTCAAGTCGCGCTTGGGCGCCAGGGAGCCGACCTTGAGCACCGGGCGGTTCGCCAGCAGCTGCGTCATCAGCGTCGGCACGATGGCGCGCGCCGATTGCCGCGGCCCGAAGGTGTTGAACGGCCTTAGGATGGCCACCGGAAGCTCGAAGGACCGGTGGTACGCCACGGCCATCTGGTCCGCCGCGATCTTGCTCGCCGAGTACGGCGACTGCCCCACCAGCGGGTGCTTCTCGTCGATCGGCGCGTACTGCGCGGTGCCGTAGGTCTCCGACGTCGAGGTGTGCACCAGCCGGCGCACGCCATGACGCAGGCAAGCTTCCAGAACGTTCACCGTGCCTTGCACGTTGGTCGCGACGTAGTGCTGCGGCGCGACATAGCTGTACGGAATGCCGATCAGCGCAGCGAGGTGGAACACCGTGTCGCAGCCCTGCACCGCCTTGGCGACCGCGAACGGGTCTTCCACGGTCGATGCGAACACTTCGATGTTGCGGGCGATTTCCGGTGCCAGATCATCCAGGTGCCCGCGCCGTCCCGCGGAGTTGTAGCGGATCAGCACGCGGACGCTCGCGCCTTCGCGCACGAGCGCCTCGGCGAGGTGCGAGCCGATGAAGCCCGCCGCGCCGGTCACCAACACCTTCTTGCCTTGCCAGATGCCCATGCTTTCGTCCTTGCGCCGTGCGCGGCACGCATAGCCGCAGCCGCCAGGCTTGTCCAGGAAACGGGCGCTAGCGCCGCCTTGTCACCGTCTCGAGCAGCTGCACGAGCTCCGCGGTCGCTTCCTGGCTCGACAGCCCCGCGGAACGGCGCGGGACGCTGCGCTGGCGCCCCTTCTTCAACTCGCGCTGCACGTGGTCGGCGATCTGCGCGATCTCGTCGTGACCAAACGTCATGCCGGCGCGCGCCGCGTGCACCATCTCGGCAATCTCCGGGTTGTCGGAGATGGCCAGCACCGGCCGATCCGCGCCGAGATAGTCATACAATTTCGCATTGATCCGCTGCGTCACGCCCGGGCCCACCAGCGCGACCAGCAGGTCCGCCGCGTCCAGCACCGGCCCGATCTCGCGGTACGGCACGAACGGATGCAGGTGCACGAAGTCGGCGACTCCCAAGCCTTTTGCCATCGTCCACGCCGGATCCGGGAAGTCGCCGGTCACCACCAGCTGCAGCTCCTCCGGCGTGACGCCGCGCCGCTTGAGCTCCGCCAGGATCTGCAGCAGCACGTCGGCCTTGTTGAAGCGCTCGAAACGGCCGAGAACCAGCACGGTGTAGCGGTCGAAGCCGGCATGGCTGCCGTGGCGCACCAGATCGGCGTCGAAGTGGTTGCGAATGCAAGTGAATCGCTGGGCTTCGATGTCGGGGTAGTGCGAGCGGTAGTCGTGCATCGTGTTGTAGGTATTGAGGATCACGCGATCGGCCGTCTCGACGCACAGGCGCTCCAGCCGATCCTCCAGCCAGCGCATCGGCAGCGGCCGGCGCGGCCGGCGCAGCTGGCACGGCGCCCACGGGTCGCGCAGATCGAGCAGCAGCGGCAGACCCGTCTCGCGCTTGAGTTCCGCACCCACGAGGCACGCCGCGTAGGGATCGGCGTTCACGAGAATCGCCTCGCATTTCGGATACCTGCGCAGCGTGCGCTTGGCCGACCAAATCGCGTACGGAATGTCCACCGCGTGCTCGCCCAGCGGCAGCAGCTCCGGATTCGCGAGCCAGGAGGGCAGGGCGCGCTCCGACCAGCGCTGCGGCCGCGGCCGGTTCTGCGCGGGCTCGGGCGTCGGCGTGCCGCGGTGCCGCTGCTGCCACTGCGCCAGCTGCGCGCGGGGGCTGTAGTCGCGCACCACGATCGCACCCCGCGGCACGAAATCCGTGAGGCCGGGATCCTGCTGGTCGGGTCGGCCTTGGTCGCACAGCACGACGGGCTGCCACCCCAAGGCTGGCAGGTGTCGCACGAACTTGAGCGGACGCAGGGAGCCAACCTGGCTCTGCGGTGGAAAAAACGGCGTGATGTAGAGAAATTGCCGCATGGAGACCTGAGCCTGCCGGGCAGCCGTCACTCGTCTGCCCGCGTACCATACGCCGCGGCCTTCATGCCGTCGATCCGCACCTTGGGCAGGTCGTAGCCCTTGGCGCCCCTGAACGCGGAAAGCCCGCACAGCACCACGTGCTTCCACATCCACGGCACCACGTGCTTGTGCGTCATCTCCCAGGCGCTGGGCAGGTTGTTGTGCGTCTCGCGGCGGCGCGGATGGGCGGCGAGGTGCTCGATCGCCGCCTCGTAGGCGCGCTCGTACGCGGCGTACACAACCTCGGGCGCCACACGCTCGCGCGCGCGCTGGGCCGCCCGCTCGCCAAACGCCTTGCGTTTCGCTGGATTGCTGAGCAGTTCGACGATGCCGTCGCCGAGGTCCTGGAGCAGGTTCTCGCCCGGCTGGACCAGCAAGCCGTCCTCGCCGTGCCGCACCTGGTAGGCGACGCCCATCTGATCGTCCACCGCCACCACCGGCGCGCCGCACCACAGCGCTTCGGAGATGACCTGGCCGTACGTCTCGCTCAGCGACGCATACGCGAACAGGTCGGCGTGGCGGTACCAGTCGGGCGTCTCGCGCTGCGGCTTCTCGCCCGGGAAATCGACGCGATCTCCGACGCCTAGCGTATGCGCCAGCTTCTTGAGCTGCGCGTGCTCCAGGCCGTCGCCCACCAGCGTCAGCGACGCGGTCGGGATCTGCGGGACCACGTAGCGCGCAAAGGCCTCGATCAGCTTGTCCAAGTCCTTCTCGCGCGCATGGCGGCACACAGCCACGATGCGACCGCCCTTGGCGAATTCCGGCCGGAACGGGTCCGCGCCCACCGGCTTGTCGAAGATGCGCACGTCGATCGGGCGCGGGATGACGTGCAGCGGAACCTGCAGGCCCTTCTTGTTCCAGTAGTCTGCAAGACCCTGGCACTGAACGATAAGTCCGTCGCCACCGTTGTAGACCGCGGCGAAGGAGCGCTCCACCGTGTCGGCCAGGCCCGACCACGCATTGCGCACATGCTCGTATTCATAGAGCTTGTTCGGCAAGAGGTGCTGGGCGAACGCCGGAAGGTAAATCGTGTTCGTGGAAACGCAGGGAATGTTGTGCAATTCCCGCATCATCGGGCCCCAGTGCATCAGCAGGCTGTTGGCGTGGCTGTGAATCACGTCCAGGCCCGGGTTCTGCGTGATGGTCTTGGGCGGCCAGGCCAGCGCCATGCGCACGCCGGGATGGGCTTTGAAATCAAGGGAATCCAGCAGCAGGGAGCCGGGCACGGCGGGCGGATCGTTCGGACCCGGCTTCGGGCCGACGATGGTGACCTCGTGGCCGCGACCTTCCAGATAGATTTTGAGGGCTTGGGTGGCCAGCGACGGGCCGCAGGCGAAGGTGACGACGGGGTAGTCGGTCAGGATGCCGATTCTCATGACAGGGCCTCGCGATAGGAAACAGCAGGATGTCCGGGCAGCCAACGGCGCACGACGCGCCCGATGGCCGCGACAAGACGCGGATAATCGTAATCATTCGGATGCACGGCCAGGCGCACGACCGGCATGGGCTGCAGCGCCCGCGCCGTGAGCTCCGCCGCCGCCAGCGAGCCGACGCGGCGCGCGAAGGACCGCGACGCCAGGCTGAGCGCCGGCGCCAGCAGGTGCCGGCCGCTGGCCAGATCGTAGACGCGCAGGTGATCTTCGCAGTAGCGCAGGCCAAGATCCTTGGCGGCGCGGCGCACTTCCGCGTTCTGCAGCCACGCCGGCGCGACAAAACCCTGGGGCCGCACGCCAAGCGCGCGCTCGATCACGTCGAGCCCGTCCGCCATGCGCTCGAGCGCCTCCGCGTGGTGCAGCGCGTGGAACTCGCCTTCGCCCGCCGTCAGCGCCGCCGCCAGGAGCCTGCGCCCCGCGTCGATCGGCTGCTGCTCCGCCAGGTGCCAGAAGCCGTGCAAGAACAGCTCATCCCGAGGCAGCATCGCGGCCTGCAGCTTGTCGCAGAACGCGGCGTGGTGGCTCAGGTGGGCGCGGTGGTGGAAGTCCGGGACGACCAGGAGGCTGAGCGCATCGACGCCAAGCGAACGCAAGTGCGCGATGGCACGAAACACCTTGGCTTCGTGCGCCGGCGTCACGTCGTGCAGGCTGATGAGGGCTTGGTGCTGGGTCGAAGGTCTAGGCATGTCCGGGTCGGCGCTTCCATGCGCAGTTGGCGTGCCCGCACATAGCAGGGACCGTGCCAGCGGTGCAAGGACCGCGCAGGGCCGCGAAACAAGGGGCTTCTCCGCCTCGATCCGGCCCTGCGCGGTGGAGTAGCGTTCATCCAATCGCGCGCGATTGGACAAGCCGTACACCAGAAGCGATCACAGCCGAGCCAGCGATCAGTGGCCGTAATACGGATTGACGCCCGAGGTGTGATCCGTCACGTCGAGGATCTCCCCCAAGTTCGGGAACTTCTCGCGCAGGCGGACTTCGATGCCGTGCTTGAGCGTCGCCGAGGACGAGCTGCAGCCGTGGCAGCCGCCGCCGAACTTGAGGTGCACGTCGTTGTCCTTGACCTCGACCAGCGTGACGACGCCGCCGTGCGCCGCGACGCCCGGGTTGATCTCGGTGTCGAGGATCCACTGCACGCGCTCCGCGAGCGAGGCCTCGTCGCTAGGGCCGCTGACCTTGTCCGGGTTGTCGAAGTGGAAGCCCGAGAACTCCGGCGACTCGACGTAGTCCACGGTGCCGTTCTTGAAGCGTTCGTTGCTCTTGGCGTCGATGTAGACGGTCAAGCCGTCGGCGACCATCGTGATGTCGTCCGGCCGCGCGGCGGTCTCGAAGTCGAGGTCGTAGTAGTAGCCTTCGGGGCCGCCGAGATCGACGATGATGCGCAGCCCGTAGCCTTCCGGCTGCTGCTTGTCGCCCATCTCGCGGACTTTCTTGACGGCGGTGCTGGTGATGTGCATGGCGGTGGTTCCTTCCGGGGGGCAGTTCGAGACAAGGGTAAGACCGCAGGGCCGAATGTCAATAGGGGATTAGATTGGTCCGAGTTTAGGTCGCTGGATACGCGGGTGTTTTCTGGGCGAATCGGCGCTGTCGCGCCGACCGGGCTCTAGTCGCTTCGCGACCCGGGCCCGCGTCAAACGCGGTCCCGGCCCTTCGGGTAACGATCCCTTTCGCAGCTTGGACCTAGCGCTGCGCCGCATCCGGAGCCCGAACCGGAGCCGGGACCGGAGCCGGGACCGGAGCCGGAGCCGGAACCTGGACCGGAACCGGAATCGAATCCGCTGCCGGATCCTGCACCTGCGTCGGCACCGTCGGCACGCTCGCCTCCGCCAGCTCCTGCCCGCGCCGTTCGCGCACTTCCATCAGCCGTTCCAGCCGTTGCTTGAGCCGCGGCAGGTCCGCTCCTGCGTCCTTCGCCTTCGCCAGCAGCTTGCCGGCCGCGTCGAGGTCGCCCAGCTCCAGCAGCAGTTCCGGGTAGCGCAGCGTGCTGCCATCCGCGGAGATCGTCGGCGCCAGCGGCCGCACGCCCGGGCGGATGCGCGGCCACAGCTTGGACG
>CAIXAA010000706.1 GCA_903917305.1 uncultured Myxococcales bacterium
CACAGAACAGACCGGCGCCGCCGGGTTCGTGACGGCCTACCGCGGCTTTCATCCGCACAGCCTGGGCACCGATCTCTACGCCTACCTGCGCACGGAAGGCCTGGAGATGCTGGAGATTCGCGAGAAGCACGCCTTCACCGACCAGCGCATGCAGGAGATCGCGTCCGCGGGCGGCTACTGGTTTGGCAGCGGCGCGCTGATGAAGTCGTGCCTGGCCGAACAGGTCGCGCGCAACCTCGCGACCAACGGCGAGTTCTACGTCAGCACCGCGATGCAGGTGCTGCTGGAGCGCGGCCTTCGCGTGCAAGCCTATGAACTGACGCAGTTCCTCCAGTGGGGCACGCCCGGCGACCTGCGCGAGTTCGAGGCCTGGGCGCGGTACTTCGCGCGCCACCGGCAGCCACAGCCGTCGCGCCCACAACTGCCTGGAACAACGCTGGTTCCCATGGCGGGCGCCGGGGAGCGCTTTCGCCGCGAAGGCTACGACGAGCCCAAGCCGCTGGTGCCCGTGGCCGGGGTGCCGATGCTGCGCCGGGCGCTGGCCAGCCTGCCGCGCACGCCGAAGCGTGTGCTGGTGTGCCGCGAAGATCTCGTGCAAGAGCCTGCTCTGCGAGATACTCTCCAGGAGCCCGGCATCCGCACGACCGTCGTGTCGCTGGACGCGCCGACCCAGGGCCAGGCCGACAGCTGCCTCAAGGCGCGCGCGCAGCTTGACCCCGACCAGCCGCTGCTGATCGCGTCCTGCGATGCGGCGGTGGACTACGATCCAGCGCGTTTGTCCGAAGTTGTCGCCGATCCGAGCGTCGAGTGCCTCGTGTGGACCTTCCGCGACCACGCCCACGCCAACCGCCATCCGCGCCAGTACAGCTGGGTCGTGCCCGGCGACGGCGACCGCGTCCGCGCCATCTCGGCCAAGCAACCGGTCAGCGATGATCCGCGCCAAGACCACGGGCTGATTGGCCTTTTCTGGTTCCGCTCCGCCGGCTCCTTCCTCGCTGCCACCGACCGGCTCGTCGCCGAAAACCGGCGCGTTCGCGGGGAGTTCTACGTCGATTCCGTCGTCGACTTCCTCCTGGAAGACGGCGCCGATGTCCGCTGGTTCGGTGCCGACCACTTCATCAGCTTCGGCAACCCTGACGACGTGCGCACCTTCGCGTACTGGCACGCGTGGTTCACGCGAGAGGACGCGCCATGAGTTCGGTGGTCTTCTCCATTGTTCTGCCGTGTTACAACGAAGCGCGCAACCTGCCGCCGCTGCTGGAGCGCTACCACGAAGTCTGGCAGGACCTGCCGGCGGAGCTGATCCTGGTCGACAACGGCTCCACGGACGACACGGCGGCGGTGCTGGCGCGCGAACTGGCCCGGCCGGAGCTGGGTTTTGCCCGCAGCGTGCGCGTCGAGCACAACCGCGGATATGGCCACGGGATTCACACGGGCCTGCTGGCGGCGCGCGGGCGCTACCTGGGCTATTCGCACGCCGACCAGCAGTGCAACCCGGCGGATCTGTTCACGGCCTACCACCTGCTGATGGGGCAGGCCGATCCGGAGAAGGCGCTCGTCAAGGGCAAGCGCGCCCGCCGGGAGCTGGGCGCCGAGATCATCACCGGCACGCTGTCCGCGGTCGCGACGGCGGTGCTGGGCACGCTTCTGACCGATATCAACGCGCAACCCAAGGTCTTTTGCCGCAGCCACCTGGAGCGCCTCACCCAGCCGCCCCTCGGCTTCGAGTACGACCTCCACGTGCTGTTCGAGGCGCGCCGCGCCGGGCTGCGCATCGTCTCGCTGCCCGTGCGCTTCGGCCGCCGCGGCCACGGCCAGTCCAAGTGGTCGTTCAGCCTCGCTTCTCGCGCCCGCACCATCCGCGCCATGCTCGCATTCGTGCTCGAGCTGCGCACGCGCAGGCGCCCATGAGCCCCTCTTCGCGCCCAAGCTTCCGGTTGCCGCCCGCCTGGCGCCCTCTGCTGGCAAGTCCATGGTTCTGGGCGGTTCTCGCGCTCAAGCTCGTGCTCGGCACCCTCGTCGCGTCGCACTACCCGCGCGACCTGTTCATCCCGTTCGTCAACCGCTTCGTCGAGTCGGGTTTCGCGGATCCGTGGCGCCACTTCGCCGGTCTCGGCCGTTGGAACGCCTTTCCCTATCCGCCCTTGATGCTGGTCCTGCTCGCCGTGCCGCGCTGGCTGTTCAGCCCACTGCTCGCGCCCGGTACCGACACGGTGACCTTTGGCCACCTGCTCGTCCTGCGCCTGCCCATGCTGGCGGCCGATCTCGGCATCACCGCCGTGCTGCTCTCGTGGTTTCCGCAGCGCGAACGCAGGGTTCTGGCCTACTACTGGTGCTCGCCCATCGTCTTCTACGTCTGCTACTGGCACGGGCAGCTCGACATCCTGCCCACCGCGCTGTTCCTCGTCGCGCTGCACCTCCTGCGCAGCCAGCGCAACATCGCGGGTCTCCTGGTCTTTGGCCTCGGGCTCGCCACCAAGCTGCACTTGCTGGTCGCGCTCCCGTTCGTCCTCGTCTACCTGAGCCAGCGCCGCCGTCCCCTGGCCGTCGCGCAGTTGGCCGCGGTCCCGCTGCTGGTCTATGCCGCCACGGTGCTTCCCTTTGCAAGTTCAGCCTTTGCCCGCATGGTCTATGGCACGGCGGAGCAGCAGCGCGTCTTCGCCTTCCAACTGCCCGTCGGCGCGCAAGGCCTTGCCGTGCTGCTCGCGCCGCTGGCCGTCATCGTGCTGTGGCTGCGCTTTGCCGCCTACCGCGTCCGCAATTGGGACCTGTTCATTCTCTATCTAGGCTTGCTGTTTGGCGTTTTCGTCGTGCTGGCGCCGCCCGCGCCCGGCTACTTCCTCTGGTCGCTGCCGCTGGTCGTCTACTTCCTCTGCCGCTCCCCCCGCGCGCCGCTCGCCCCGTATGTCCTGTTTACCTTGAGCTATTTCGCATTCCAGGCCTTGGGCCCGGACGCCGACCTGCTCGACGCGCTGCGCCTGCTCGACCCGCGTCTTGCCGGCGTGCGGCTGTCGGACGTGCTCGCCCGCGCCGCCTCGCCTGCGCAGATTTCGCTTTGGCACAACCTGACTTGGACAGCGATGCTGGCCTCGCTCGCGGGAATCCTGTTCGACATGTACCGGCTCGGCGTGCGCAGCAATGCGGTCTACCAGATGCGACCGGGCCCGATTGTCCTTGGCATTGCCGGGGATAGCGGCTCGGGCAAGGACACCTTGTCCGACCTCCTCGCCCAGGCGCTCGGCAGCAAGCACGTCACCACCGTGAGCGGCGACGACTACCACCGCTGGCCGCGCGGACACGAGAATTGGCAGGTTTACACGCACTTGGACGCGAGGGCCAACAACCTCCACCAGCAGCAGGCACATGCGGTGGCCTTGGCGGACGGCCACTCGATCCTCGCGGGTACCTATGACCACCACAGCGGGACGTTTCGCGAAAAGCGCCTCATCGACCCGGGCGATATCGTGATCTTTCAAGGGCTGCACGGACTTGCGTTGGCCGGGCTGCGCGACGTTTGTGCCCTCAAGATCTTCCTCGACCCCGATGAGGCGCTGCGCCGCCTCTGGAAGGCGCGTCGTGACGTGCAGGAACGCGGCCACGCGCTGGAGGCGGTGCTGGCGGCGCTGGACCGTCGCGCAGAAGACCGCGAAAAGTATGTGCTTCCCCAACAGGTCCACGCGGACCTGACCGTGCGCTGGCTGCCGCGCCTGCCGCTCGCCGACCTGGACCTGCAGGCGCAGCCCGAGTTGACGCTGGAGCTGCTGGCCGCGAATACCTTCGATTTCACCCACCTTGCCACTTCGCTGCAGACGCTGCCGGGGCTCGTCGTGGATCACGAGCCGCTGCTGGACCCGCGTTCGCAGCGCCTGCGCCTCTCCGGCCACGCGAGCGCCGAGGCGCTGACAGCGCTGTCCGACCAGATCCTGCCTGATCTTGGGCAGCTTCCGGCGCGGCCGGTGCTGGTGGCCGATCTGGAGGGCTGCCTGCAGCTCGCCCTGCTGACCTGCCTGGGCCAGCGCCTCGCCACCCCGGCGCTCGACCTGCGCGCCGAGGTGCAGTGACATGGCCACCGCCGTGCGCGCCGCAGCGTGGCTCGCGGGAATCGCGTTGCTGTGGCCGATCTTGCTCGCGCACGGCCTCAGCGCCGTGCCGCTCGTCGCGCTCGTCCTCGGCGCCGTCCTGCTCCAGCGCCGCAGCGAGCCTTCCGCTGCCCTGTTCGCCACGCCGGTCGCGCCCGCCGTCGCAGGCTCCACGTTGCCGTTCTGGACCGGCCTGATGGTCCTCGCCGGCGCCCTCGCCGCCCTCGAAGCGTCGCGACCGTTCTACTTCGTCCAAGACGACAACTACGCGCAGTTCTTGCCGATCATCACCCAGGGTGCGCGCAGCTTCTTCGCCGGCGTCTTCCC
>CAIXAA010000707.1 GCA_903917305.1 uncultured Myxococcales bacterium
ATTGCGCTCTTGCCATCGCCGCAGCGCTGGAACCCGAAGACGCCGCATGTGCAGAAGCGGGCGGCGTGGATCGAGCACAATCCGGTGCGCGCGCCGTTGTAATCGGAATTACTTGACTTGTGCGGTGAACGCGAAGGTCTTGCCCGCCGGCAGCGGATTGGTGAACACGACGCGGCCGCCGCGAATCGTCGTCGGACCGGCGCCCTCGCAGTCGAACTTCGTGATGTTGTCGCCGAATTCCAGCGAGAAGTGCGGCGCTTCTGCCTTGCCGACCTCCAGCGTGCCGGTGTAGCCCGCGCTGGGATCCACGCGCGCCGTCAGCTTGACGCCATCGCGGCCGCGCCAGAAATCGCCGAGCGCGTCCATCTGCTCGATGAGCACATCCTGCTTTTGCGCGATCTTGACGAACTCCTTGACCGCCGCAATCTTGACCTTGAGGTTCGCCGGCCCGACGCCCAGGCCGTAGGACGGGTGCACCAGCATCACGTTCCACGCGTTGTTGCCGAGGTTGCGCAGCAATGCGTAGACCCAATTGCCGCGGAACAGCGGCCAGGTCGTGGTCTGCAGTTCCTTGCGCGACGTCGAACCGTCGGCGTTGAAGCCGCCCTGGCCGTCTTCGTCCTGGATCGGGAAGGTGACGATCGGGTTGCCGTGGAAGAGGTCCTGCAGGTACGGATAGCGCGCCATCGACACCGGGAAGCCGGTGCGCAGGTCGCCCGTCGCGAAGCTGGAGTCGTAGACGATGCCCTGGGCGCTGAGCACGTCGAACAAGTGCGGATTCTGCGAGAGGTACGGCGTGCGCCAGGCGCGGATGGGCGTGTCCGGCAGCAGCGCGTTGAGCCACTTCAGGTTGACGACGACCTCGCCGCACACCGTCGGATGCTTGGGGTCGTAGTTCGCCTTGCTGACCGTGCAGTCGCCCAACGGCATGGGATTGAAGCTGAAGTGCTGCACCGAGTGGCCGCCCTGCGGGCACATGCCCAGGCTGCACAGGCGAGTGACGATGGTCGGCGTGAAGTAGCCGGTCACGTAGTCGGTGGTGACCATGTAGCTGCCTTTGACGCCCAGGCTCTTCTCCATCGCAGCCATCTGCGCGGCGCCGGCGGCCCCCCACTCGCCATCGTTGTCAGCATCCGGCGCGTCGACGTCGTGGGTCAACATCAGGACCGAGGACTGCACGCCGGGCACGGTGTGCTTCACGGCGGAGTGGCCGCCCGTCGCCTCGCGGTAGACGCCGCGCAGCAGCATGGCCAACACGTCGAAACCAGGGTCGAAACAGTTGAGGTAGCAGCGCGTCGGCAGGTAGTCGAGCAGGTCGATCCCCAGGGTGTAGACCGCCCCCTTGCCGACCTGCCGGCGCACCATGACGGCGCCAAGGTCCTGATCGCCATTGAAAGCATGGGCGAAAGCGTGCGCACCGGAGGCCGGATCCAGGTCGTAGCTGAACACCTCGAGCGGCGACTTCTTGATGTCGTTGCTCAGCGTGATGTCGCGCTCCTCCGGGGCATCGAGGTAGAGCGCGGCCGGCACGTCGGCCGTGATGCGCAGCCGGGTTCCGTCCACGTGCTTGACCGAGCGCTGCACGCCGCCCAAGGCCAGGACCGCCTGCAGCGGCGCCGCCTCCACCGGGTCCGCGCCGTCGTCCGGACCAATCAGCTTGGTCCACAGCAGCACACCGCCGTTGTTCACGAAAGCGGTCAGCTTCTGCAGCTGGTCCGGCGACACGATGCCCGCCTCCAGATAGCCAGGCATGATCACGAGGGAATGTCCGTCCAACTCCTGGAACGCCTGGTTCCAATCCGCCTGCTGGTCGCTGTCCGGCGGCGGCGGCGCGGCGGTGTAGGGAATTCCGACGTGCTCCAGGTTCTCCACCAAGGCATTGGAAAGCCCAGGTGATTCCGACCAGAGGTACCACGGCAGGACCACGCGCGCCCGCAGCGGCGCCGCCGTGAAGGTCACGTCATCGGCCAGGCCGTTGCAGTCATCGTCGATGCCGTTGAGCGTCTCGGCCACGGGCGGCGGGGCAAGGCAGGCGCGCGTGCCATCGACGCAGGCCGCGTAACCCGTTGCGCAGGCGCCCTTTGCGTCCGTCTGGCACAGGTTGGCCTCGACCGGCATCAAGCGGTCGATGATGCCGTCGCAGTCGTTGTCGACGCCGTCGCACTTGGTCTCCACGGCTTCGATGCGCGGATCTCCGGGCGCAAGCTGGCACTTGACGGCCTCCGGCGTGGTGCCGCAAGCGACCAGGAGAACGCACGCCAGAAGCCAGATCGGTCGCGGGGGCGGGAACTGCAGGTGCATCGGCGGGATCCTCGGGACGTTGGCGCAGCGGCGCGGGCGCAATGGTCCCCGATCATAGGCCGGGCCGCGGCAGATACCAACGCCAGTGTGAAGAAAGGCCACGACAACCAGTCGACTACTTGTGCGCCGGCGCGGGCAGCGTCGATTCGGCCGGCAGGCCGCACTCGCCATCCCGCGGCACGCAGCGCTGGCGCAGCAGGCAAGCCTCGCTGAGCGAACAATCCTCACTGCTCAAGGCCTTG
>CAIXAA010000708.1 GCA_903917305.1 uncultured Myxococcales bacterium
GCTGACGCCGCCGGTGCCGCTCAAGGCCTTGGCGATGTCGGAGTCCCCGCTGCCGCCGCCGCCCGATCCCAGCAGGTTCGCCGCGCCGCTGCCGGTGCCGCCGCCAACACTGGTCAGCAACTTGAGAATCTCGCGTTTTCGCTCGCTCTTGCCCATCTTGGCCGCGGGCTTTGCCGCCTTGGCCTTGCTGTCTTTCTTCGCGTGATCCGGCGCTTTCTGGGCGGCCGCTTCCTGGCGGGCCATCTGCCGTTCCTCGTCCTGGGAGCGCCGCTCCGCCTCCGCCCGCGCCGAAAGGTCGATCGACGCAGCCAGCGAATCCTCTGCCTCCGCCCCGCCGTGCGCGGACGAGGACGGAGCGGACGACGCTGGCGCCGCCGAGCGCGGCTGCATGGTGGCGAAACGATCAGGAATTTCGTCGAGTTCGGGCGCGGCGCGGGTTGGCGCGGAGCCGCTGCAAGCTGCTGCAAAGAGGAGGAACGCCAGGGCGAGGGCGGGCGAGGGATGTGCACGCGCAGCGCCGCGTCCGACGCGGGTCGCGCAGCGACTGCCAGCCCGGTCGGCATCCGATGCCGACGCCCCAAAACACGAAAGCATGTCAGCCCTTTCCGTGCGCACGCCGCCCCACTCCTGCCCGCCGTACCGACTGCGCCCGCCCCGAAGCCCCAAGGCCGCACCGCGCAAGCATTACTTCAGGTTCATCCCACCCGGATACCCGTACGCCGTCGCATTGCCGTAGCCGTACACCATCAGCCCGAACGGTTCCTTGCCCTCGAAGCTGTGCCCGCCCGTCGTGACCGACTCGTAGGCGATCTCCCACGAACCGTCGCCAAAGGGCGTGAAATCACTGGCCGGCAGCACCTGCCCGTCCAGCTTGACCTCGACGCCCGCCGGCCGCACCACACTGGTCCAGTTGTTCTTCTTGTCGTAGCCCTGCGCCGTCAAGATCACGTAATCACTGCGGTATTGACTCTTGGGCGGAATGATCATCATCGTCGGATCCCCGATGTTCTGCTGCGTCTGCTGCTCGGAGAGGATCAGCTGCACCACCTGGATCTTGCCCGTCGCCTGCAGGAAGAAGCTCAGCGGCGTGTTGGTTTCGATGCGATCTCCGGCCTTTGCCAACACCTTGCCGTCCAGGTCGGCAATCGGCGGGTTCGTCTTGAGTTGCACGTTGTCCTCGCCCGCCATCACGATCCAGATGTCCGGCTCGTTGCCGCGCGGGTGGGTCTTGACGCACAGCGCCTCGCTGCCCCAGGACTCCAGCGGCATGAGCTGCTCCTCGACATGCTCCGCGCAGCAGCCGTCGCCCGGAATGCTCTTCAAGTTCTCGACGTCCTCCTCATGGCCGCCAAAGACCGCGATGGGCTTGTCCGCACTGATGTACGAGCCCGTCAAGTCCGCGGGAGGCGTCTTGAAGTCCAGGACGCTCAGCCCCTCCAGGTTCAGCACCTGATATTGCTGCAGCGCGACCTTGAACGTCTGACCGGCGGCCAGCGCAGGAATGTTCACCGACGGATTGCCTGCCACCTTGGCGGTCAAGGTGACGGACACGTTCGTCGTGCCCTTGCTGGCGGCAATCACGGTGAAGTAGCCGCTCTGCGCCGGCAGGTTCCCCATCATCGCCACACCCGACGGCCGCGTGACGGCATAGTACTGCTTGCCCAAGGCATTCTGCGGCAGCAGCAGACTGCCGTCATTGCTCGCCGCGCCTTCGGCATTGAACGGATTGAACTGCCAGGCCACCACGGGCTGATCCGACGTGATGTGAATGCCTTTGTCCCAGATCCCGTCGCCTTGCACGTTCATCACGGGCATCTTGAACTCGACCGCCTTGCCGGCAGGAACGACCGGATTGGGAACCACCAGCGGATACGCGGCGCCGGAAAGATCGCCGCAATTCTGGACCTTTCCGCCCATCTTGGTCTTGCATTGCGTGTCCACGATGCACTGCGATCCGTCACCGCAAACTGCTTGAACTGTAAACGTAATTGTCGCATCGTAGACGCCTGGGTTGGAGACGACGACGCTGTGCGGAACGTCCTCCGGCGTCAGCCCTTGGGCATTTTTGAACGGATCCGGGTAGTTAGGCAGATCGGCGCTCCAGTACTCGCAGCCGACGTTGCTGGCGACCTTCAGGTTCGCCTCGCACAAGCTCAGGCACTTGCCGCCAAAGCACGTCGCGCCGGTCTTGCACGAGACGGGGTCGCCGTAGCCCTGGCCGTCGTCGCTGCAGATCTTGTAGTCTTTCTGCGTGTTGCACTCGGCGATCCCGGGCGTGCAGACGACGGCGCGGCACTTGCCGGCGGCGCACTGCTGCTGGCCACTGCACTTCTTGGGCAGGACGACCTTGCCATCGTCGGAGCACACCAGCTCGGTCGTGTAGCCGCCGCACCCCTGCGACGAGCCTGGCTCGCAGTTGCCGGGCGTGGCGCAGGCGCCCTGGTAGCAGATCTTGCC
>CAIXAA010000709.1 GCA_903917305.1 uncultured Myxococcales bacterium
GGCGCTGCCGTGGAAGCGCTCCACCGCGCAGTCGGTGGACTTGCGGCTCGCGCAGCAGATTCTCGATGAAGATCACCATGATCTGGCGAAGGTCAAAGAGCGCATCCTGGAGTACCTCGCGGTGCTGCAATTGAAGCGCGATTTGAAGGGGCCGATCCTGTGCTTCGTCGGGCCGCCGGGCGTGGGAAAGACGTCGCTCGGGCGCTCGATTGCGCGCGCGGTGGGGCGCGAGTTCGTGCGGCTGTCGCTGGGCGGCATGCATGACGAGGCAGAAATCCGCGGGCACAGGCGCACTTACGTCGGTGCGCTGCCGGGCCAGGTGATGCACGGGATGCGGCGCGCGGGCACCAATGACCCGGTGTTCATGCTCGACGAAATCGACAAGCTGGGGCGCGACTTCCATGGCGACCCGGCGTCGGCGCTGCTGGAAGTGCTGGATCCGGAGCAGAATTTCAGCTTCCGCGACCACTACCTCGACGTGCCGTTCGATCTGTCGCACGTGCTGTTCATCACGACCGCGAACGTGCTGGACTCGATCCCGCCGGCGCTGCTCGATCGCATGGAAGTGATTGAGTTGCCGGGTTATTCCGAGGAGGAGAAGCTGCACATCGCCACGCGCTTCCTCGTGCCGCGCCAGGTGGCGGCCAATGGGCTGGAGTCGTCGCATATCACCTTTGAAGAAGCAGCCTTGCGCGATCTGGCGGCGAGCTACACCCACGAGGCGGGTGTGCGCCAGCTGGAGCGGGCGATTGGCGCCCTGTGCCGCAAACACGCCCGGCAGATCGCGGAGACCGGGCCGCAACCGATGGTGGTGACGCCAGCGGTGGTGCGCGAGCGATTAGGGCCGCCGCTGTACCGCTTCGAGACGCAGGTGGCGGAGCGCTGCCGGCGGCCGGGCGTGGCGATCGGCCTGGCGTGGACGGCGGCGGGCGGCGACATCCTGTTCGTCGAGGCGTCGCGGATGCCGCGCGACAAGGGCGAATTCACGATTACCGGCCAGATCGGCCAGGTCATGCAGGAGTCGACCAAGGCGGCGCTGAGCTGGCTGCGCGCCAATGCCGCGAGCCAAGGGATTGATCCCACGGTGTTTCGCGACTACGACCTGCATTTGCACGTCCCGGCGGGGGCGGTGCCCAAGGATGGACCGTCGGCGGGCGTGGTGATGGTGGCGGCGCTGTACTCGCTGTTTGCCGACAAGGCCGTCAAGCCGTTCATGGCGCTGACGGGCGAGATTACGCTGACCGGACAGGTGCTTCCGGTGGGCGGCATCAAGGAGAAGCTGCTGGCGGCGCGGCGCAGCGGCATCCGTGAGGTGGTGCTGCCGGCGGACAACGAGCCCAACGTCCAGGAGGAGGTGGCGGCACCGCTGCTGGAGGGGATGCAGCTGCACTACGTCCATACGATTGAGGAAATGCTGGCGCTGGCCTTTGGCCAGCCGCTCCAGGGCGTGCTCGTGCGCGGCGGTGCGGTGACGGCGCTGGTGGCGAATCCGCCGAGCTAGGAGCTCGCCGCCTATCGGCGACAAGGTCCTAGCCCGCCCCGTTGACGACTTGCGGCCTCGGGCCCAAACTCCTGCTGCCAAGCCATCAAACCCCGGTCCGAACACGCGGTTGGCTGGCGCAGGAGGTGCCCGTGACGCAGTTCTCGCCTCGCCAGCCAGGCGCGCGGTGGGCGGCCTTGCTGCTGCTGCTGGGTCTGGCGGCGCCGCTGCCCACGCGGGCGCAAATGCCGACCAGCGATGAGCCGTTCGCGCTGCAAGGCCCGTTCACCTGGACGCAGCAGCGCGGGCAGTTCGGCGCCGTGATCCAGGGCGAGCTCAAGCTGCGCGTGCTGCCGGCGGCGGGGACGTTCACCTGCTTTGTGCAAGGGCAGGGCAAGCTGGCGGGGCAGCTCAAGGCCGGGCCGAGCGTGACGCGCATCGACGGCACGGTGACGATGGCCGCAAGCAGTTGTTCCGGCACCTGGAACCGGGCGACGGGCGCGCTGGGAGGCACGGCGCAGTTGCACGTGAAGACCGCGGGCAAGACCGACGTGGACATCCACATGCAGGGCGCGAGCCAGCACCACTCGCAGCCGATCGACGCGGACTCGACCGATGCGCTGATCCTGTCGGGTCAGGTCGATGGCCATGCGGGCACCGGGCACGCGAGCTACGTCAAAGGCGGTGCGTTCGATTGGCGCGTGACGGGCGATGCCGGTGCGCCGCCGCCGCAGGACGCGCCGCCCGCGCCAGCGCCGCCGCAGTCGCTGCTGCAGAAGCTCGGCCAGGCGCTGGGGCAGCCGCCGAGCGCGCCGCCGCCGCCGGGCACGCCGCCCAAGAAGGCGCACGCGCCGGCCACCAAGGCGGACGTGGACAAGCTCGCCGCCGACAAGGAGAAGATGAAGGCGGACTTGGACCAGGCGCTGCAGGACCAGAAGGCGCACAAGGCGTTCACCGACAGCCTGGATGAGTCGGCGGCCAAGGGGGCGGTCGATGGCTTGAAGGCGGCGCTGGAGCACGGGGCGAGCGTGCTGGACGAGGCGCTCAAGAAGAACAAGTGGGACGAGAACGCGCCGCCGGGGACCGCGAGCAAGGTGTGGTCGACGCTGGACAAGCTGAACAAGCTCAAGGACTTGATTTCGGACATCCGCGAGGTGCAGTCGACCATGGCCGGCGTGGACAAGGACGTCAAGGCCGGCGCGTACAACGAGAACCGCGGGCGGATGGTCAAGGGGACGGCGGTGCTGGGCAAGACGATCAAGATCGTCATCGACAAGCTGCCGATCGTGGGATCCGCGGCATCCGAAGTGGTCGACAAGACGTTCGGCACCGTGGTCCACCTCGCCAACGAGCGCGCAAAGACCGGCAACCGCTGGGATTGCTGCGTGGCGGACCAGGCCAGCGACTGCTGCTGTGGAGACTGAGGATGCGGCATTTCACGGCCAGGGGATTTGCGGGCGTGGCGCTGGTGCTGGCGGCACTGCAGGGCGCGGGCTGCGAGCGCGTGCGGGCGTTCGTGCATGAGAAGACGGCGCCTGCCGGTGCACCGGCACCGGCTCCAGCACCGGTTCCGGCTCCGGTTCCCGCTCCGGTTCCGGCACCGGCTCCAGCACCGGCTCCGGCTCCGGTTCCCGCTCCAGTTCCGGTTCCGGTTCCGGTTCCGGCTCCGGCTCCCGCCCCGGCTCCAGCTCCCGCTGCCGCGCCGGAGCCGCCGCCTGCGGTCGTGAAGCCTTTGGCGCCGGTGCCGGAGCGCGCCAGGACCGCGCTCGCCGAGGTCGGCGTCGCCGTGCCCGAAGGCGCCGTGCAGGTGCTGGATGACGCCCTGCAGGTGACGCTGGAGGCGAGCGCAGCCGTGGACTATGATCAGCAACTCTTGATGCAGTGGGCGCTTTGCTTTGGCACGCTCGGGCCGTTGGCCGTCAAGGAAGTGCGCATCGTCAATGCCATCGATGGCAAGCCGGCCGTGCTCGTGACGGCGACCACCGAGGCCATCGCCGCGCTGGCCCATGGGGAGCTGGACGACGCGAGCTTCCTGGCCGGCTGCAAGATCGAGCACCTGCTGCCGCTGCCGCAGCCGCTGGTGGCGGACCCGCCGCCGCCGCGCAAGTCCGTGCCGCGGCCCCTGCCGCCGCCCGTGCGTCGGCCCAGGTTCGATGCCGGGCCGCGCCCCATGTCGCCACCTTCGGCGCCTCGGCCGCGCTGACCTCGAGAGCCGCTTCTGGAACACGTGCCGGATCCAGCGCTTGTCAGCAGCCCTGCGCAGGCGTAGCTTGGCCGTTGGGGCTGCTACGCGGGCTGCCGGGGGGCCGGTCGCGGTGCGCCAGAGCGAACGAGGCGCACATGCTGCTGCTCGTCCATGCAAGGCGGCGCCCGCTGCTTGGCATCTGCCTGTTCTGGCTGACAAGTCTTCTGTCGACTGCGGCCTTCGCCGAGCCGCCTTCGGTCGACGCCAAGCCGGATGACGAACCACAAGCCGTGGATCTGGCTACGCTGCTTGGCAGCGAGGAGTCGTGCAACGCCGTCGACCTCTGGCTCGTCGAGATCGCCCGCAGCGACGGCCACCCGCGCACGTTGGACGACCACGACTTCCTGCGCGCCGTCGGACCGGCCACGGTCAAGAAGTTCCTCTACGCCGCCGATCGCTACGTCAACGAGCGCTGGATCCGCTGCGACCGCTCCGATTGGGTCGTCACCGAATTCCTCGATACACTTGGCGAATTGCACCTGCCCGCCTACTACACCGTGTTCCTCCTGCACGGCCACAGCGACATCGGGCGCTTGCGGCGCGGCCACACGACGGCGTACGTGCCCTACCGCTGGCATTTCGCCACCAACCGCATCCAGGGCCACGACGTGACCTGGAACCCGTCCGGCGTCGGCATCGGCGTGGGCGTCAGCTGGCCGTGGCTCGCCGATCCCTACCAGGTCAAGTGGCCGCTGGGCTGGCTGGGCGTCGGCATGCGCGCCCTGCGCGGCAGCGGCAGCATCCGCGACAAGGATCAGGTCCTGGGCACGACCGACCTCTTCGAGCTGGCGTTTCTCGTGCAAGGCTCCATGCGCTATACGCTTTCTCCGATGTGGACACTGCACCTCGACGGCGCCACGGGCTTCTCGCTGGGGACGCTGCGGGTGCTGCGCGCGGTCAACGACGGCGGCCTGACGGATCCGTGCGCGGTCGACCCGTCGCGCGGCCTCGACCTGAACGCCGCCGGCGTCGCCGTGCGCTGTGCCGTGAACAATTCCTTCGGGTTCTACCACGCCTTTCCGCTCGAAATCGGCGCCGGCGTGCTGATGTGGGAGTGGCTGGACCTCAGCTTCAACTACGGCTACGCCTCGATGGTCACGGATCGTTCGCAGTTCTCGCCGGGTGGGCTGCACAGCTTCACGCTCGGGCTTGGCATCGTGATCCATTGACGCCGCCGCGCCGGGTGTCGTCAACTGGCCAACAATGCAGAAGATCATCCGGCATGGCCCGTGAAATGGACAGCGACCGGGGACCTGTGCAAGCTAGCGTTTCGCGCGGAGGCGGGCTTGCCGTCGCGCGTTTCTGGTGAGGTCGACCATGGCGCAGAGCACCCAGACCCCGCAGCCCGCAGACCTGCGCGAGGGGCTCGGCTTGGTCGGCCTCATGGCGGCCAGCCGCGTGACCTTGCTGCTGTTGCTCGGCTGGCTGGTGAAAGGCAAGGAATTCACGGACGATGTGTTCATGCACATGGCCCGCGTGCGTGCGCCCTTCCAGATGTTCACCGGCGTGCGCACCAGCCACCAGCCGCCGCTGCTGGGCGTGTTCGAGGCGCCGCTCGCCTATCCGCTCCAGATGTTCGTGAGCGATTTCTATGCGATCCGCATCACCTACCTCGCCTACGAGACGCTCGCCGCGTGGTTCTTCTGGCTCGCGCTGCGTGCCCTGCTGCCCCAAGCCCGCGAGCGCCGTCGCGCCGCCGCCGCGTTCGTGCTGCTGCCCATCGGCTGGATGACCTCCGTGGTGATGGCGCAGGACGAGGTGGTCGCCACGGCGTTCCTCGCCGCCGTGCTGTGGCTGCTCGCCACCCGGCGGCTGTGGGCGGCGCTGGCGGTGTGCAGCCTCGCCGTGCTGTCGGCCAAGATCTTCATGATGATTCCGCTGGTTGCGCTGGTCCTGCTGCTGCCGGTCGGCAACCTCGTGACGCGCGGCCTCGCCGCCTTCGTGCCGATCGGCCTGGTCTACGCCTGGACGCTGTTCGCGCTGGCTCGGCAGCACCAGGGCGCGCCGTTGGCCGATTTCGCGCCGAATGCGGATTTCGGCGTCAACGGCTGGGTGCTGCTGCCCGCGATCCCGCCCGCCACCGCGCGCACCATCTCGTCAGCCTTGGCTGTGGTCGGCGGCATGGTCCCGCTCGCCCTGGCCTGGCTGCGCCCCAAGACGTTCGATGTCCGCGCCGCCGCGACGCTGTTCGGCGCCATGTTCTTCTGGGTCCTGTTCCTCTTCTACCACGTCAACCCGGACTATTACCTGATTGTCTATCCGGCGTTGCTGCTGGTGCTGCGGTCGCGCACGGAGCTCGCCCTCGCCGCCGCCATGGCCACGGCGCCCTACGCGGTGAACTTCTTCTATGGCGTCGACACGGCCGAGCGCTACCACACCCACGGCGGCAAGGAGGTCTTCGTCAAGATCTACCAGATGTTCGTGCCGGTTGCGCCCGCGCTGCTGCTGCAGATCGCGCTGTGGGCGACGACCCTGCTGACCTTGGCCATCGCCCTCGAGCTGACCCGCCGCGTCGCGCAGCGTCCGCGCTGACGCCGGAGCACCGCGCAAAGACGCTGGCGGCAGGCTACTTCTCCGGGCGCGGTCCGACGTCCGTCGCCGGCGCGCCCAGATCGCCGCTCGTGTCGATCTGCGCCGCGCCCAGCTCGAAGTGCTTCTTGTCCGCGAAGTAGTTCCCGGTCGCGTCGATGGCGGCGTTCTGGCCCGTGCCGGAGTAGATTTCCAGCTGCACGGACTCGCTGAAATTGTTGCCGTTGATCTTGCCCGCGCCCAGACCGAAGATCATCAGGCCAAACTGATCGCCTTTCATCTCATTGTGCTGCACATCGGCCGATGCGGTGGCGTTGAAGTGGATGCCGCAATGCCCGGTGTCGAGCAGGTTGTAGTGCACGTTCAAGTGGCTCTGGCCTTCCGACAGGATGCACTCGTTGGGGGAGTTGCGCAGGGTCGAATCCTCCAGCGTCAGCGTTCCGCCTTTGATGCCAAGGTTGTAGGTCATCTGCGCACCTTGGCGCGGCTGCTCGATGAGCATGCGCGTCAGCGTCGACTCGCCGCGGCTCAGCGCATTGTAGTCGCGGCCGTGGTGCAGCCAGCCGTGGTCGAGCTGCAGCGTGCCGCTCGCGTCCGACTGGATGTTGATGACGGCCTGCGACACTTCCAGGTAGCTGGCCTGCAACGTGCCATCGACGTGGATGCCGGCCCAGGCAGCGCCGCTTTCCGGGCCGCTGACCACCACGGTCTTGTCCTTGGAACCCTGCACAATCAGGCCACCATGCACCGTGATGCCGAACGACGGCGAGCTGATCGTCGTGCCGGCGTGGATCTTGACGAGCGCGCCGCCGGGAACCACGAGGTCGTCCGAGAGCGTGTACGCGCCGTCCAACTCCGCGCCGTCGGGCAACTCGCCGCCGATGGCGCCAGGCGCCAGGATGTTCGCCGCGGCGACGTCCACTGCGGCCGTATCCGCAGCCGCGGCGGTATCCGGCGTGGTTGCGGCATCTTGTGAAGTCGCGGCGTCCTGCGGTGCCACGTAGGCGCCGCTGTTGGCGGCGGCGGTGCAGGCCGAGAAAGCGAGGAGGGCGAGCCAGGGGACGAAGCGGGCGTGCATGGTGGACTCCGCGGATGAGAACATTCTCAGGGCGCTGGAGCCTAGCGCGCAAAGAAGCGGCCTGCAAAGTGTTTTCGTGGCACCATCGCAGATTGAAACGTTGCCGCAACGCCAGCCGCGACTTGACGGCCGTGCCGCGCTTGCCGATCCTGGCAGGCAGACCCTGCACCTGGAGCCGCATGTCCCGCCTCCTTCGCATCTTGGCGTTCGTCGCCAGCCTGAGCGCCAGCGGTTGGCTGTGGGCCTGTTCCCAGGAACCCATGGCTGCCACAGCCGATCCTCTGGCCGATGTCGTCTACGCCGGCGCCGCGACCGACGAAGCGTTGCGCGACCTGCTGGCCGCCACGCCCGTGCCAGGGTCCGTGCGCGCGCCCGTGCTCGACACGCCGCCGGAAATCGAGATGCCGGGGGCAGTTGTGGCATTGCCTGCCGCCCCGACGCCGCTGACCTGGCACGACGGCGATCTGGTCGATGCCCGGCCGCTGCCGAAGAAGTCCTCTGTGCACTTGCATCTGGCCGATCTCCTGGGCGTGCCCGCGGCGTTTGCCCACGGCGCGGCGCTGAGCGGCAAGGGCTACTGGCTGGTCGTCACCGACGCCAAGAACGCTAGCATGCTTCGCGTGTTCACCACGTTGACCTCCTGGACGCCGGATGCGGCCACCTGGAAGCGGCTGCAGGCCGCTGGCGGCACCCTGGCGATCACCGTGACGATGGGCGTGTTCGACGACAACAAGCTGGCCAGCGACGGCGGTCCTTTCGCCAGCAAAACCGTACAGTTCAAGGTGGTGCACTGAAGACGCTGCTGCTGCTGCTGGCAACCCTGGGCCTGGCCGCGTGCGAGTCGACGCCGGCGCCGCAGATCGTGCACGAAGGCGCCGTGGCGCACGGCCGCGTGCTGTTCGAGACGCGCGCCGCCTCGCCTTCGCCCAACAATGCCTATACTTGCACGACCTGCCACGCGACGACCCAGCATCCCGCGGACCTGCGCCTGCTGCCCGGTGCGCCGCTGGCGGGCGCGGTGCTGCGGCCGAGCTATTGGGGCGGCACCACGCTCGACCTGCTCGACGCCGTGAACGTGTGCCGCCACGACTTCATGGACGCGCAGATGCCGTGGCAGGCGGCGGACGCGGACGGGCAGGCGCTGTATGCCTATCTCGCGTCGCTGCCTGCGGATCTGCCCGAGGCCGTGACCTTCCACGTGGCGACCGACGCCTGGGACCTGCCGGGCGGCGACGCGGCGCAGGGCAAGCTGGACTACGCGCATGCCTGCCAGACGTGCCACGGCGCGGCGCACACGGGCAAGGGGCGGCTGACGGCGCGCGCGCCGATCCTGCCGGAGCAGACGCTCAAGGAGCACGCCAGCTACGCCCAAGCGGAGCTGCGCGTCGTCTTTGTGCAGAAGGTGCGCCACGGCGTGTTCTACGGCTACGGCGGCACGATGCCGCCGTTTGCGCGCGAAGTGCTGAGCGACGACCGCCTGGCCGGGCTGCTGACCTGGCTCGGAGTGCCGCAGTAGCTGGACGCTCGAATCAACTTGGCTACACTCGCGTTCAAGCCTGGGCCGGCCTGTGCGCCGGAAGACTGCCACCCATCTCTTTCACAAGGATCACGTCCATGAAGAAGCTCCTGTCCGCCGCCATCGTCGCCGCCCTCTCGCTGTCCGCCGCTTCGGTTTTTGCCGCCAATTCGCAGCAGAACAAGATGGGCGAGTGCAACAAGCAGGCCACCGCCAAGGCGCTCAAGGGTGACGAGCGCAAGAAGTTCATGAGCGAGTGCTTGAAGGCCCCCGGCGCGCCCGCCGCTGCGCCCGCTGCGGAATTGGCGCCCAAGGACGCGATGAAGGCCTGCTCCGCGGCCGGCAAGGGCAAGAAGGGAGACGACTACAAGAAGTTCTTGTCGGACTGCCTCAAAGCCAAAGGTCCCGCGAACATGAAGTAGGCCAGCCTACGGTCGACCTTGCATCGCGCCGGGTGTCCTCGCAGACTGATCCCATTGCACACCTCCCAGCCGCAGGGCGCCATGTTGGCGCCGCTGCAGGCTTATCCGTAGCCGCCTGTCGGCGCGGGGAGGAGTTCGTGCCGCGGGCACGATTTGCGAGGGTCACCATGGCACAGCCGACCAAGACACAGCCGAGCAAGACTTCGGGCGTTTCTCATGGTGTGCGTCACGCCGCCGTCGGCAACGCCGCGAACCTGGAGATTGGCCGCGCCGTCTACGACGCGTTCAACCAGCGCCAGTTCGATCGCGCGCTCGCCCTTTGCGACGAAAAGTGCGTGATCTCCGTCATTCCGACCGGCCAGAGCTACCGCGGCCCGAACGGCATGCGCGAGTTCATGCAGGGCTGGGTCAATGCGCTGCCGAATTGCCAGGTGGCGCTGCGCCACCAGTACGCGACCGAAACTGGCGTGGTCAATGAGTTTCACGGCCACGGCGTGCACTCGGGCGTGCTCAAGACGCAGCAGGGCAACATCGGGCCGACGCAGAAGACCCTGGATCTGGACTTCTGCGAGGTGTGGGAGATCACGGACGGAAAGATCCAGAGCATTCGCGCGTACTTCGACGTCGCGACGATGATGCGCCAGCTCGGCCTGCAGAAGTAGCGGCCGCCGGGGTCCTTGCCTTGCCGCAGCCGCCAGCGGAGACTGCCGCGGCTTGCCTGGAGGCCCCCGATGCGCTTTCTCCACACGATGATCCGCGTGCTCGACCTCGACGCGGCGCTTGCCTTCTTTGCCCTGCTCGGGCTGCACGATGTGCGGCGCAAGTCCAGTGAAACAGGGCGCTTTACCTTGGTGTTCCTGGCGTCCGGCGCGGCTGGCGACAGCGCCGAGATCGAGCTGACCTGGAACTGGGACCAGACCGAGCCGTACACGGCTGGACGCAACTTCGGCCACATCGCCCTTGAAGTCGAGGACATCCATGCGCTGTGCCAGAAGCTGCAGCAGGCGGGCGTGACCATCGCCCGGCCGCCGCGCGACGGGCACATGGCGTTCGTGCGCAGCCCGGATCTGGTGTCGGTGGAGCTGCTGCAGCGCGGCGCACCGCTGCCGCCGTGTGAACCCTGGGTTTCCATGCCGAATGTTGGTGCCTGGTAGCCGCTGCGGACTTGACGCCGCTCAGGAATTCCTCAGAATTCGACCCATGCGAAACCTTCTGCCGCTCCTTGTTGCCGTGTCCCTCCTGGCCTGTTCGACGCCGACTGGAGGTGGCAGCTACCTGCCGCCCGATGCCGCTGCGGCGGACGTCGCGGCGCCGCCCGATGCGGTCGTCGAGGAAATCCTCGTTGCGACAGATACTTCGGCAGGCAAGGACAGCGCGTCGACGACCGCGGTCAGCGCGACGACCCAGCACGACGCGCCCCCGTCGACGCCCGCCGCCGGCAAATGCGAGGTGGGCACCTACGCCTGCCCCGGCAACACCGTCTGCTGCCCCGGCGGCACGGTCTGCGAGAAGAACGACAACGACAAGCTCAAGTGCGGCAAGGACTATTGCTGCGGCTCCTGCCCCGGCGGCTCGGCTTGCGGCGGCGGTTGCTGCGGGGCGGGGCAGGCGTGCACGACCGACGGCTCCTGCGGCGCGACGTTCTGCTGCACCAAGACGCCCGACGCGGAGTGCCCAGGCGACCTCGCGGCCAAGTGCGCGGACGGGACCAAGTGCCTGTTCAACCACTCCGCGCGCGCCTGCCCGCCGGACGACTTCGCCTGCTACCACCCGACCGGCATGATCGCCTGCCCGGGCGAGATCGCCTGCGGCCCCGACGGCACGGATTTCTGCCCGAGCGGCACGGTCTGCGACTCCCTGAGCGACGGCGTGTGCCCGCAGCAGTCGCGCGGCTCCGGCACCGCGTGCTGCAAGCCCCCGCCGCCCAAGCCGGACACGACGTGCTGCTGCGACTTCGGCCAGGACCAGTACTGGCACTGCGTCAACGGCAAGATGCCCGACAAGCCCAACGCGCTGTGCTACGTGCCGTGGCCGGATTGCTGCTCGCAGCAGTGGACCAAGTGCCAGTAAATGGGCTGATTCCTCACGTCAATCGCGCGGAACGATGACGCCGGCCTCGTGCAGCGCCGCGTCCATCAACTGCGGCCACCCCGCGTTCGCCGCCGGGCTCGCCGGGCTGGGATGCGGCGCCCGCGCGATGCGCACGCCCGGCATGCCCGCCAGCGCGATCTCCAGGCGCTTCTCGGCAAACTGGCCGATGCCGATGGCGAACTCCGGGTGCATCAGCTCGACCGTCCGGCGCAGCGCGCGATCGCATGCGGCAAACAGCGCGGTGCGCTCCGCCGGCGTCAGCTTGTCCGGCGTGCGGTTGGCGCCGCTCGCGTCCATGAAGCACAGTGGGCAGTAGTTGGTGACGAAGCACTGGGAGAAGAAGCGCTCCGGCGTGTGGTAGCGGGCGCGTGCCCAGCTCCAGAAGCGCTGGCCGCTGACCTCGCTGCGCGCACACGCAAAGCCGTGGATGGGCCGCTTGGGATGCATCGGCGTGGGCTGCCCGATGGCCTCCTCGATGCCGAGCCAGTCGCGCACCATGGACACTTCGCCAAAAGGCACGCCGACTTGCGCCATGCCGAACGGCCCAGGATTCATGCCGACGAACAGCACCCGCCGCTCGCCCTGGCCATAGCGCCGGCAGTACGCGTCCCACGCCGGGCGCGCATAGATCAGCGGGTTGTAGACGTGCGTGACCGGCGCGCCGAACTGCAGCGGCGCCAGATCGCGGTTGAGGTCGTCGGTGATGCGTTGCAGGCTGTCGGTCACGAGGCTCCAGACCGCGCAGTGTGCCAGAGCGGTGCGCATTCGGCACGCCTAAGGCACCGCCCCGTTGGTGATCCAGTCGCGCATCAGTTGGATCAGCGCCGGCGTCATGGCGCTCAGGTTGTTCTTGGGCATGTGCCCGCCCCACTCCACCTTGAGCGCCGGGTCGATGGCCATGACGATCGCGCTGTCCTGCGGCTTGCCCGGGTCGATGAGCCACGGATAGAGGATCGCGCCCGTGGGTGCCTTGTAGATTCCGTTGTAGGCCAGCTGGTTGCCGTGACAGCCGACACACAGCGGCTGGAAGATCTGCGCATTCACGTCGGCGTACGTCGGTCCGCAGCCGGCGAGCGGGGAGTGGGTGCAGCCGCCGGCGCTGACGCTGCACGAGTCGGCGGTGCATTTCATGCCGTCGTCGCAGTTCACGGCCGGGCCCGCGCTGCAGACGCCCGTGTCGCAGGTGGAGGCGCCGGCGCAGACGCTCGCCGCGAGGCAGACGCTGCCCTGGCCAGAAGCGATGTGCGTACAGGTGCTTGCGTTGCAGATGTCGGCCGTGCAGGCGTTGCCGTCGCTGCCGCACGCGGCGCCGTCGAGGCTGGGGTGCGAGCACGTTCCCGCCGCGCAGACATCGCCGGTGCAGGCGTTGCCGTCGTCCGGGCAGGCGCCGCCGATGGTCGCGTGCTGGCAGCCCAGCAGCTTGTCGCAACTATCCGCCGTGCAAGGATTTCCATCGTCGCAGCCAAGCGCGCCCGTGCCGACGCACGCGCCCGCCGCGCACGCGTCGCCGGTCGTGCAGGCGTCGCCGTCGTCGCAGGCGGTGGCGGAGAGTGGCAGGAACTTGCAGCCGCTCGCCGCATCGCAGGAGTCCGCCGTGCAAGCGATGCCGTCGTCGCACAAGGCCGCGATGCCCGGCGCGCACAGGCCGCCCGCGCAGAAGTCCCCGACCGTGCAGGCGTTGCCGTCGCTGCACGTGCCCGCGCTGTCCGTCGCCGTGCAGCCAGCCGCCGGGTCGCAAGCGTCCGCGGTGCAAGGGTTGCCGTCATTGCAAAGCTTGGCCGGTCCCGCCGTGCACACGCCGCCCGAGCACTGGTCGCCCACGGTGCACACGCTGCCGTCCGCGTCGCAGCCCAGGCCGTCGGGCAGGCCCTGCGCGCTGCAAGTGCCTGTCCCTGGATTGCAAACGCCGATCGTGCAGTTGGTGGTCAACCCCGCGTCGCACACCACCACGGAGCCGGGCTGGATCTTGCACACGCCCAGCATCGGGTTGGTCAGGTCGCAAAACAGCTTGCCGCTGCAGAGGTTGCCGCTGTCCTGCCCGGCGCACTCCGCGTCCGCCTGGCAGCCGCAGGACGCTGCGCCCGGCACGCAGACGCCGCCCGCGCAAGTGTCGCCGGTCGTGCAGACGTTGCCGTCATCGCAAGGGTCGCTGCTGGGGAGATGTGCGCAACCGTTCAATTGCGAACAGCTATCCGTCGTGCACGGGTTGCCGTCGTTGCACACGCCCGGGCTGCCGATGCAGCTGCCCGTGTCGCAGTGGTCGCCGCCGGTGCAGATGTCGCCGTCCGTGCACGTGGCGGTCGTGGGCAGGTCGCTGCTGGTGCAGCCGATGGCCAGGTCGCAGCTGTCGGCCGTGCAGGCGTTGCCGTCGTCGCAGACCGTGGCGCTGCCGCCGCTGCAAGCGCCCACCCCGTCACACGTTTCGCCGACGGTGCACGGGTTGCCGTCGTCGCACGGCGTGCCAGCGCCGCACGCCGGCGGCACGTCGATCGCGATGTCGGGCGCGGGCGCGCTGTCCGCAGCCGACGCCGCATCCTGCGCCACGACCGCGTCCTCTGCCGTGGCGCTGTCCTCGGCGGGCGCAACGTCCGCAGCTGCGGCATCCGCGGCGACTGTGGTATCTGCTGCCATGTCAGCAGCTTGTGCGGTGTCGGCCGGCGCGGCGGCATCCGGTGCGGGCAGGGCGTCGACCGCGGTGTCTTGCGGCGCATCCACGCCTGCGGCGTCATCGGCGGCAGCGTCCGGCCGTGCATCCAGGCCAGCGGCGTCCAGGTCTGCTGGCGCGGCCGCGTCTTGCGGCGCGGCGGCATCGACTGCGGCGGCTGCGGCATCCGGGGCATCTGGTGCAGCGGCGGCATCTGGCTCAGCGGCGACATCATGCGCGGTCACCTCGGCTGCAGCGGCAGCGGCTGCGGCGGCTTTGCCGGCGGATCCCGTTGCGGATCCGCACGCAGCCAAGAGGGCGACGACGGCCAGCCACGGTTTGCACAACATGAAGACTCCTGGAGTGGAGGTGCAGGGCTCGGAAATCGGGCCGGTTACGGCGAAGGCAGCGGAGACACGCCCTTCACCCTCCAGATGCCCTCCGCTGCCGTCAAGCGACAACTGCATCGCCTTTGCAGGGTTGGCTGCCGTGTCGCGCCGGGCTGTGGCTGGCGCGGTCCCCGCGCGCTATCCTGCGCGCCTCGCCAGCGCGCCGCCGATGGGCATCGACGCGCGGTTGCACCTTGCCCACTTGCCGGAGCGCCGCCATGGACTTCCCCGTCCGCATCGAGATTCCCGTCGCCTGGGGCGACATGGACGCGTTCAGCCACGTCAACAACACCGTGTATTTGCGCTGGTTCGAGAGCGCGCGCATCGCCTGGTTCGAGCGCGTCGGCATCTCCGACCGCCGCGATGGCGGCATCGGCCCCATCCTCGCCAGCACGCACTGCCAGTACCTGCGCCCCCTCGCCTATCCCGACACGATCCTGGCCGAAGCCACGGTGACGCGCCTCGGGCGCAGCTCCTTCGACATGGCGCACCGCATCGTGCGCAAGGCGACGGGCGAAGTCGCGGCGCAAGGCGGCGGCGTGCTGGTGATGTTCGACTACGCGTCCGGCAAGTCGGCGCCCATCGACGCGGCGTTGCGGGAACGGATGCTGCCGTTCTGCACGCTCGAAACCGCATCCGAGTAGCAGGCACGGCGGCGTCGCTGCGTGGCGATCCAGGCGCTTGGGCGTCAGCGGCCGCCGTCATCGCCGGGCTTCGGCAGGTCCCCCAGCGGCACATCGTCGGGCAAGGGCAGCGAGAGCGGCGGGTCGTGGCGCTCCTCCGTGCGCTGCTGCAGGCGCCA
>CAIXAA010000710.1 GCA_903917305.1 uncultured Myxococcales bacterium
CCAAGGACCCGGCAAAAAGGGCCTTGGCGATGTCGCCCTTCTCGCAATCACCGGGGTCGACGGCGACGGTGAACTGACCGCACGGCCCGAAGAATGGGCAGGCGACGCCTCGCCGCCCGTCATCATCGACGCCGCGCTGCACGGCCGCATCGGCCTGATGAGCCTGACGCTCTTCTCGCTGGTGTTCCTCTGGACGCCCCCGCACTTCTGGGCCATCTCGCTCTTTCGCAAGGCCGACTACGCCAATGCCGGCTTCCCGATGTTGCCGATCACGCACGGAGACGAAGCTACGCGCTTGCGCATCCTTTTGTACGCGTTCAGCATCGTCCCATTCGCCATCTTCCCGTCGCTCACAGGCAACTTGAGCGTGGGGTTTGGCCTCTTCGCCGTCGCCGCGAGCGCATGGTTCGTGTGGAAGTGCCTGCAGCTCTTGCGAGGACGCACGGACGCCCTGGCGCGTTCGGCCTTCTTCGCCTCTCTCATCTACCTGCACATCCTGTTCACGGGCATGACCCTCGATCTCCTGGTCTGACGCCGCCCGCTGCGCCCGCAACGCCGAAGTCCTTGTTCCCAGAAGGAAGATCCTCGAATGCACACTGACGCTGCGCCCCACCGTCCGAGCCCCAGCCTGGCCACCTGGCTGATCGCCTGCCTGTCGCTGCTCGGTGCCTTCGCCCTGTCCGGCTGCGACAAGCCGACGCGCGACGTGTACCAGCCCGTGGCCGACAGCGCCGAGATCAGCGCGTGGTTCTACCACCTCGTGCTCGCCGTCGACGCGGTGATCCTCGCGATTGTCGTGACGATTCTGGTGGTCGCCATCGTGCGCTTCCGCAAGAAGCCCGGCGACGAGGAGCTGCCCCCGCAGTCCTTCGGCAACATGAAGATGGAGGTCGCCTGGACCGTCATCCCGACGCTCATCGTCATCGGCATCACGGTGCCGACGCTGGGCGGCATCTTCGAGCTGGCGCGCAAGCCGGATCTCAACCAGAAGATCATCGAGGTCGAAGTCACCGGCAAGCAGTGGTGGTGGGAGTTCGACTACGCCAAGGAGAAGCTGAACACGGCCAATGAGTTGCACGTCGAGGTCGGCACGCAGGTGATCCTCAACATGACCTCTGCGGACGTGATCCACTCGTGGTGGGTGCCGCGCATCGGCGGCAAGCGCGACGCCAACCCGGGGCGGCGCTATCCGTTCTACTTCCGCCCCTACCAGGTCGGCACCTTCGACGGTCAATGCGCGGAGTTGTGCGGCGCCAGCCACGCGCTGATGGGCACGCGCGTGATCGTGCACCCGAAGACCGGAGCGGACAGCTACGAGGCTTGGGTCGCGCGCGAGCAGCAGCAGGCGCAGAAGCCCGCGACGCCGCAGCAGGAAGCCGGGCAGAAGGTCTTCATGACCAAGGGTTGCGTGGCCTGCCATACGATCCGCGGCGTGTCGGAGCTGGCCGTCGGTGCCCGTTCGCGCACGTCCGGTCCGAACCTGACGCATGTCGGCGGCCGAACGTCGATCGCGGCGCGCACGCTGCCGATGACCGCGCAGAACATTGCGAAATGGGTCAAGAATCCTCAAGCGGTCAAGCAAGGCGCGCTGATGACGAACCTGGGGCTCTCCGACGAGGAAGCCGCGGCCGTCGGCGCCTACCTGGCGAGCCTCAAGTAACCATCGATGGACCCGAACGTTTCCGGAGACAAGCACATGGCATCCATCGCGGATTTCGCACGCGCCCCGGCACCGACGTACCACATGGCACGTCCGCCCAAGACCGGCCTCATGGACTGGCTGACGACGGTCGATCACAAGAAGATCGGCATCTTGTACGGCCTGTCGGGCCTCTTCTACCTGCTGGTCGGCGGCCTGGAAGCCCTGCTCTTCCGCATCCAGCTCGCGGTGCCGGACAACGACTTCCTGACCGGCGAGCAGTTCAACGGCCTCGTGACCATGCACGCCACGACGATGGTCTTCCTCGCCGTCATGCCGATCATCGCCGCCATCTCCAACTACTTCATTCCGCTGATGATCGGCGCCCGCGACGTCGCCTTTCCGCGCATGAACGCGTTCTCGTTCTGGACCTTCCTGTTCGGCTCGCTGCTGCTCAACTCCAGCTTCCTGTTCGGCGGCGCGCCCAACGCCGGCTGGTTCGGCTACGCGCCGCTGACCGGCTCGCAGTACTCCGGCAGCGGCATCGACTTCTGGTGGACCGGCCTCGCGATGCTCGCCATCTCGTCCATGGTCGCCGGCGTCAACTTCATCGTCACGATCCTGAACATGCGCGCCCCGGGCATGACGCTGATGCGCATGCCGGTGCTCGTGTGGATGATCCTGGTCATCCAGTTCCTGCTGGCGTTCTCGTTCCCGCCGATCACCGTCGGCCTGATCCTGCTCGGTTTTGACCGCACCTTCGGCACCGTCTTCTACCAGGTCTCCATGGGCGGCGATCCGCAGCTCTGGCAGCACCTGTTCTGGCTGTTCGGCCACCCGGAAGTCTATGTGTTGATTCTGCCTTCGATGGGCATCGTCTCGGAGATCCTGCCGGTCTTCACGCGCCGCCCGCTGTTCGGCCACCACGCCGTCATCTTCTCGGGCGTCGCCATCGGTTTCATGGGCTTTGGCGTGTGGGGCCACCACATGTTCACGGTCGGCATGGGTCCGATTGCCGACGCCGCGTTCGCCAGCACCACGGCGATTGTCGGCATCCCGACCGGCGTGAAGATCTTCAACTGGCTCGGCACGTTGTGGGGCGGCAAGATCACGTTCCCCACCGCGATGCTGTTCGCCGTGTCCTTCATCCCGATGTTCACCATCGGCGGCCTGTCGGGCGTCATGCACTCCAGCCCGCCGATCGACCTGCAGCAGCACAACTCCTACTTTGTCGTCGCGCACTTCCACTACGTGCTGGTCGGCGGCGCGCTGCAAGGGCTGTTCGCCGGCGTGTACTTCTACCTGCCGAAGATCACGGGCAAGCTGCTCAGCGAGAAGCTGGGCAAGGTGCACTTCTGGGTCTTCCTCGCCGGCATGAACCTGACGTTCTTCCCGCAGCACTTCCTGGGCAACCACGGCATGCCGCGCCGCATCTACACCTACCCGGCGGATGCGGGCTGGAACACGGACAACATGCTCGGCACGATCGGCGTCATCCTGATGGCGACGGCGACCCTGGTCATGGTCTACAACATCCTGACCTCATGGAAGAAAGGCAAGCCGGCCGGCAACGACCCGTGGGATGCCTCGACGCTCGAGTGGATGACGACCTCGCCGCCGCCGGTGCACAACTTCGACTTCACGCCGGTGGTGCTCAGCGAGCGCCCGCTGTGGGATCACAAGCGCACGCCCGGCTTCGAGATTCCGGTGCCCGAGACGAGCGAGTCCATCCACATGCCGTCCAACTCCTGGCGGCCGATGCTGATCTCGGTGTGCATCCTGCTGATCATGGTCGGCTTGCTGACGCACCTGTGGCCGCTGTGCATCGTCGCGGCGCTGGGCATCGTCGCGGGCGTGTACCTGTGGGTGACCGAGCCGGCCTGAATCTTGAATCGTTTGCGGCACCTGCGGGTGCCTTGAGGCAACCATGTCCGTTCACGCAGAAGCCATCGAAGAAGGTCACGGCACCGGGTCGCTCGGTGTGCCGAACCTCAAGCTCGCCATGTGGGCCTTCCTGGGCTCCGAGTGCATGTTCTTCGGCTCGCTCATCGGCACCTACTTCTTCTACCACGACCACAGCCTGGCCGGCCCGCTGCCCAAGGACGTGTTCAGCATCGGCATCACGTCGATCTCCACGTTCTTGCTGCTGATGAGCTCGCTGACCATGGCCCTGGGCGTCGACGCCATGCGCCGCGGCAAGGCGCTGCGCTCGCGCAACTTCGTCTGGGGCACCGCCTTGCTCGGCCTGACGTTCGTCGGCTTCCAGGTCTTCGAGTTCCACCACTTCGTGACCGAAAAGGGCCTGACCCTCGCGACTTCGCTCTTCGGCTCGTCGTTCTACGTGATGACGGGCTTTCACGGCGCGCACGTCACGGTCGGCGTCATCTGGCTCAGCATCGTCGGCTGGATGATCCACAAGGGCCACTTCGGCCAAGAGAAAGCCATCAACGTCGAAGTCTCCGGCCTCTACTGGCACTTCGTCGACATCGTCTGGATCGTCATCTTCACCTTCGTCTACCTGTTGGAGTTCGCGAAATGAGCCACCCCACCACTGGGCACGACGAAGTGCACTCGCACGTCGGGCTGTACGTCAAGACCGGCGCGGTGCTGACGATCCTGACGGCCATCGAGGTCGGCGCGCTGTTCGTGCCGGGCATCAAGCCGCTGCTGCCGCCGGCGCTGGTGCTGATGGCCGTGGTCAAGTTCGCCTTGGTCATCGGCATGTTCATGCACCTGCGCGACGACAAGCCGGTCTATCGCCTGCTGTTCCTCGCGCCGCTGATGCTGGCGGTGTTCAGCTTCATCGCGATGGCGTTCCTGGCGATCGTCCACTACGAGCCGTTCGGTGTGGGCTACGTGGTGACGGCGCTGCAGAAGGCCGAAGGCTTCGTGCCGCCGAGCACCGCCGCGCCGGCCGAGCCTGCCTGGCCGGAAGACAAGCTGCTGGCTGCGTATGCGGAATCGGGCAAGACCGGACACGAGAAGGGCAAGGCCATCTTCATGGCGTCCTGCGTCTCGTGCCACCGCGCCGATGGCGGCGGCATGCCGGGCCTCGGCCCGAACATGACGGACACCTGCTACAAGCACGGCGGCAAGC
>CAIXAA010000711.1 GCA_903917305.1 uncultured Myxococcales bacterium
GGCACGCGCCGTTCACGCACTTGCCGCCATTGCAGGCGATGCCGCAGGTGCCGCAGTGCTGCGGGTCGTTGCCCGCGTCGACCTCGCAGCCGTCGCTGGACAGGCCGTTGCAGTCGGCAAAACCGCCGTCGCACACGAGCTTGCACGCGCCGCTGCTGCACGCGGCCTTGCTGTGCGGTCCGGCGCTGCACACCACCCCGCAGTCGCCGCAGTGGTCGATGCTGCCGTCCGTGTCCGTCTCGCAGCCGTCGCCGCCGCCGTTGCAATCGGCTTTGCCCAGGTCGCACACGGACTTGCACTGGCCTTGCACGCATTGCGTCGTGGCGTTCGCCTTGGCGCCGCACTTGGTCTGGCAGGTGCCGCAATGCAGGCCGCTCGACATCAGGTCCGCCTCGCAGCCGTTGCCGGGCTGGCCGTCGCAGTCGAAGAAGTCGGGCAGGCACGCGTACTCGCAGCCGCCGCTGCCGCAGGTCGCCGTGCTGTGCGGTCGCGGGTCGCAGGAGCAGGCGGGTGCGGCGTCGCTGCTGGCGTCGACCGCGACGAAGTGCATGGCATCCGGAGCGGAGCCGCCGGCATCGGCGCCCGTCGCGGTCGGACCGCTGCAGCCCCACGCGCTGGCGGCGCTGAGGAGGCAGGCGAGGAGAACGAAGCGCTTGGGCATGGTGGTGCAACTCCTCGCCGGGTATGGCGAAGCTGGCACGGCTTGGCGCCGTGGCTGGGGAGGCGGGTTGGCGGCCGGCAAGTGTGCAGCGGCCTTGGGGGAGCCTACGGGCGCTGCCAGCGCGCAATCCAGCGAAGGTTCGTCAAGACGCGGGCAACTGGCCTCCCGCGCTAGGTTTTCCGCAGCATCACAGCCAAGGTCGCTTGCCAGCAGCGGATTCCGCGGCGGTCAAGCGTGCAGCAGCGCCGCCAGGCTCGACGCACGCACGACCTGCCGCTCCAAGCCTTTGCGCAGCACGTCCTCGCTGCCCACCACCGTCAGCCGCGCCACCGCCCGCGTCACCGCGGTGTACACCAGCTCGCGTGTCAGCAGTGCGCTGTCGCGCCCCGGCAACACCAGGACCACATGGCGGAACTGCGAGCCCTGGCTCTTGTGCACCGTCATCGCGAACACCGTCTGGTGCGGCGGCATGCGCGCCAGATCCAGGTACGTCACGCCCTGCCCCGTCGCATCCAGGAACGCGGCGACCTTCACGCCATCGACCGCGACCACGATGCCGACGTCGCCATTCATCCGCCCGACATCGTAGCGGTTCTCCGTCACCAGTAGCGGCCGGCCCAGCCAGTCGTCGCCGGCAAACTGCCGCGCCACCTGCGCACGCCGGCCCGGGCGCCGCTGCACCAGCGCATCCAGGATCGCCGCGTTCAGCCCCGCCACGCCAAACGGCCCGTCGCGGTGCGCCGCCAGCACGCGAAACGCCTCGAACGCCTTGAGCACTTCGGCGTGGTGCTGCGCCACGGTCTGCGAAGGCTGCGGTCCGCGCGCGAGCAGCTCCAGGTACGGCTCGAAGCCTTGCGCCATCGCCTCGATCGCCGCCGGCAGCAGCACCGGCGCGCCGTCCTGCCCGGCGCCGTGCGCGCTGTGCCCGATGTCCGCAAAAGGCTCAGGCCGCGTCCCCGCTTGCCCGCACAGCCACGCCGCCGCGTCGTCCAGCCGCCCCTGCGTGATGGCCAGCGCCGCCTGCCCGATGCCGCTCTCCTCGCGAAAGCGCCGCCCGCGGTCGAAGTGCACGATGTGGTCCGCCAGCGCCGGCGCCGCCGCATCCACGACCGCCTCCAGCCCCGGCTGGGCATCGATCTCCGCCAGCTTGCGCGCCCACGCCGGCCGCAGCCGCATGCCGCGCTGCGCGACCACCGCCGTCAGATCCGCAAGCACGGAGCCCGCTTCCACGCTCGCCAGCTGGTTGCGATCGCCCAGCAGCACCAGCCGCGTCCCCGCCGCCGTCGCCTCGAACAGCTTGCACATCAGCGCGAGGTCAATCATCGACGCCTCGTCGACCACCACCACGTCTGCCGCCAGCTGCCGCTGCACATTGTGCTTGAAGCGCGAGGCATTGCGCGGGTCGAACCCCAGCAGCCGGTGCAGCGTCGTCGGTTGCAGCTGCCGCAGCCAGTCGCGCTCCGGCTCCGCGAAAGCCGCATCCGTCGCCAGGCCGCCGCGCATCGCCTCGAGCATCCGCACCGCCGCCTTGCCGGTCGGCGCGGCCAGCGCCACCTTCGGAGCACGACCGTGCAGCGCCAGCCACTGCCGGTGCAGCAGCACCAGAACCTTGCGAATCGTATACGTCTTTCCCGTTCCCGGCCCTCCCGAGATCACGGTCAGCGGCAGCAGCGCCGCCATCAAC
>CAIXAA010000712.1 GCA_903917305.1 uncultured Myxococcales bacterium
CGACAGCGCGCTCGCGTAGGCACGGATCTCGGCGACGAAGCCGCCCCTCGACTCGTTGCCGACAAAAGAATTGCCCAGGCTCAGCTTGGCATTGCCCGCCGCGATCGGCCCCTGCGCGAACGTCTGCGGCGCGCCCGGGACCGTGTACGCCGTGCTCGTCGTCGCGTCCTGCACCGCCGTCATCAGGCCCCAACTCCCAAGCGCGAGCGGCAGCACCGGCGCGTCGTTGTTGTTGGCGATGTGCCAGTTCAGGCTCGCAGGCACGGTCTCCGTCTTGCGGATCGAGAACCACGTGTCGTGGCCCTGGTTGAAGACGCTGCCCCAACTCTGCGGCGCGTCCATTTCGAACACCGCGAACACCGTCATTTGCGGGCTCGATGGCACCACGCCGGTTTGCAGGCGCACGTCGCCGCCCGCGAAGCGCACTGCCGGCCTGCCGTTCGAGGTGCCGTTCTCGTACCAGAGGGGAGGCGTGTCGCTGCCGGCGGAGGCGTCGCGGCCGAGCCCGCTCTTGTCCTTCCACGTCAAGACGTTGCCGCTGCCGTCGGTGGCGGTCACGACCGTGGCCAGGTCGGCGGCGTCGAACCAGGCGAAGTCGGGCTTGGGCGGCGCGAAGTTCCAGGCGGTGCGCAGGTAGGTCGTGATGGAATCACGTTCCGCGTCGCTGACATAGCGCTGGTAGTAGAGCAACTCGCCGATCACCGCGCTGCTCGCTGCGCCGACGTCGTTGGTGCCGACGTGCAGCGGTTTGGAGGCCGCCGTCAGCTCGCCGCCACTGCCGCCGGCCTCGCTCGACAGCGTCTCCACCGCGAGCAGGCCGCGCAGGCTGGCGCTCGTGCGGCCCGCCAGCACGTAGCAGTGCCCGGGTTCTAGCGCCTGGCCGTCACTGGAATCCGCGCCCACGGACGCGAAGCGGACGCCCGTGCCGACGGCCGCCTTGTCCTGCTCGAGTGCCCAGTCCGTCGCGGAGCTGCCGTGGCTGGCGATGGGGCCGAGTGCGCCGCCCGCGTCGGTGCAGATCACTGCGAAGACGCTGGCTTCGCTGGCCAGGTCGAAGGCTGCGCTGCCGAGGCCGGAGGAGCCGGAGAACCGCAAGCCGCGCCTGCCGTGGACGGCGTTGGCATCGAGCAAAGGCAGTTGGCTGCCATCGGCGGCGCTCAGGTCGCGCTGGTGGCCCGACAGGTCGTGCCAGATGGCCACGCCCTGGTCGGCGCCGTACGCGAGCGAGGCGCCCACGCCGGCCGTGTAGTGCGCGGCGAGGCCGCTGGTGACCGTCAGCGCGCAGATCTTCACGCCGGGCGCGCACTTGCCCGCGCCGTCGCACACGTCGCCGGCCGTGCACGGGTCGTCATCGTCGCACGCGGTGCTCGCCGCGGCCGGGAGGTTCGTGCAAGTGCCGGAGCTGCTGTCGCATGCGTCGACCGTGCAAGGGTTGCCGTCGTCGCAGCTCTTTGTTCCTAGCGACTTGCAGATCGCGCCGTCGCACGCGCCGCCCGCCGAGCAGGGATCCGCGAGCGAGCACAGCGCGCCGTTGGGAGTGTGCGCGCAGCCGCTGCCGGGGTCGCAGGCGTCGCCCGTGCACGCGTTGCCGTCGTCGCACACGGTTGGCGTGCCGCCCTGGCACGTTGCGCCGCTGCACGCGTCGCCGGTCGTGCAGGCGTTGCCGTCGTCGCAGCTCGTCGCGCCGCTCGGGAGGTGCGCGCAGCCCGCCGCCTTGGTGCAACTGTCCGCCGTGCAAGCGTTGTTGTCGTTGCAGTCCAGCGGGGCGCCGCCGTTGCACAGGCCGCCCGTGCAGAAGTCCCCGACGGTGCACGCGTCGCCATCGTCGCACGTCACGGCAATCGCCAGATGGACGCAACCGTTGCTGGCGGAACAGTCGTCGGACGTGCAGGCGTTGCCGTCGTCGCACTGCGTGACGTCGTCGCACGGCGTGACGTCGTCGCACGGCGTGACGCAACTCGGGAAACCCACGAAACCTTGGGCGCATGCGTCGCAGAACGGCCCGGCGTAGCCGGCGTCGCAGGTGCAGGTCGCGGTCGCAGGCAGGCAGCTGCCGTGGCTGTTGCAGGTCGCGTCGGTGCACACGCCGAGCAGGCAAGCGCCGGCCACGCAGGTGGAGCCCGCCGCGCACTCGCCGCAGGAACCGCCGCAGCCGTCGTCGCCGCAAGCGAGCCCGCCGCACTTCGGCAGGCAGCCGCACAGCCCGACGTCGACGCAGCAGCTCCCGTCGCCCGCGCAGGCAGCGTTGCAGGCACAGCCGGAAGGCGCGTAGCCGCCGCAGTGGCCCAAGCAGCTCTCCTCGGCGGGCGGGAAGATGCACTGATCGAATGCGCACTTGAGCCCTGGGCCGCAGCTGCCGCACTGGCCGCCGCAACCGTCGGGGCCGCACGCCTTGCCGGCGCAGTCGGGCGCGCAAGCCTGGCAGGTGCCGCCGACGCAGGAGGGCTTGCCGGGCACGTCGCAGATGCCGCACAGGCTGCCGCAGCCGTCGTCGCCGCACTCCTTGCCGCTGCATTGCGGCGTGCAGGCCTCGCACGTGCCGTCCGCTTTGCATTTCCCGCTCTTGCAGCCCACGACCGGGTTGGGCGCCGCTGCGCAGTCCGGGTCCACGGCGCCGCAGCCGCAGTCGCAGGTCGCGCCGTCCGCCCAGGCTTTCTTGGCGCAGGTCCAGGTCGCGGGGATCGGCATCGGCTCGCACACGCCGTCTACGCAAGTGGCGGCCGCGCTGCAGGCTGGATCGCAGGTCGCGGCGCTGACATCGGCCGGCACGTCGCTCGCGTCCAGGCCCGTGTCGGCGGCCGTGTCGGGGTTGGCGGCGCCATCGGCGGTGGTGTCGGGTCCCACGTCCGGCGCGCTGCCGTCGCCGCCGGCATCGGGCCCGATCGGCAGGCACTCGAGGCCGTGCTGCGCCGTGCCGGGCCCGCAGGCGTCGACCTGCACGTTCGGCAAGCACTTTCCAGCCAGGAGGTGCGTTCCCGGGCCGCAGGAGAGCCCGTTCGAGCCGCCGCAGCCCACGACCGCCGTCGCCAGCACCAGGACCGCGAGACGAAGCGCCATCAATTCGGTACGCATACGGCCACCGTAGGGTCATCGGCGGGATCGAGGGTCCCGTGGTTGTTGAACGTCGTCGTTGCGCAGGTGGCGCCGGCCTGGCAGTCGCCCGCTCCGCCTGGACAGACCAGGCCGCAGAACGCCCCCTTGGCCCCCGCCACGCACAGCTGGCCGGCCGGGCACGACGCGCTGGCGCAGGAAGCGCCGCCGCTTGCGTTGCCTGCAGCGCACAGGTAGCGCGGCAGGAAGCTGGCCGCGTCGACGAAAGCTTCGCAGATTTCGCCAGGTGCCTTGCAGTCCGCCTGCGCCTTGCAGCCGGAGCCGCTGCCGGCGACCGTCTGGCATACCGCGGCGAACCCGACGGTCGCGCCGCTCGTCTCGCCTTTCACGGGCGCGCCCAGGCACTTCTCCGCGCCGGGACAGTCAGCGTCGGCCTGGCAGTAGCTGCGGCACAATCCGCCCAGGCATGCGCCGCTCGCGCACTCGGATCCGACGCTGCAGAACTGGCCGGGAGCCTTCGCGCTGGCGTCCGGCGTGCCGCACACGCCCTTGGAGGCGCCGCCGCCGGCCGCGTAGACGCCGGTGCACCACTGGGCATTGCCGCACGCGCCATCCTTGCTGCAGAACGTGACCTTGCACAGGCCGGCCTCGCACGCCGTGCCGCTGGTCGGGCAGCCGAACACGAGGTTCTTCGTGTCCACGCAATCGGGGTCGGGTGCCCCGCAGCCGCAATCGCAGGCCTGGCCGTCGCCGTAGTAGTAGAGCGGGCAGGACCACGCCTTGGGGATGCACTGGAACGTGCCCGAGCAATCGGCGTCCGCGCCGCAGGTGCCGCAGGTGCCGCCGCAGCCGTCATCGCCGCAGCTCTTGCCGTCGCATTGCTTGGTGCACGCGGCCGTGCAGGTCTGGGCCGCGCCGCAGTAGGGCGCCGCGCCGCTGCAGGTGCCGCACGAGCCGCCGCAGCCGTCCGAGCCGCAGGTCTTTTTGGTGCAATCGGGCTTGCACTTGCAGATCGCCGCGTAGTCCTTGCAGCACGTGCCGTTCTTCTCGCAGCTTGCGGTGCAATAGCAGCCGGCGGGCGCGACGCTGCCGCAATGCGCCACGCACGACGTGGGGGCTTCGGGGAGCGCGATGGCCTCGCAGCTGCCGCTCTTGCACGCCGCCCAGCTCGGGCAGCTGCCGCAGGAGCCGCCGCAGCCGTCGTCGCCGCACTTGTTGGTTTTGCAGGCGATTGGCGTGGGCGAGCACGGGCTCACGCAGCTGCCGCCGTCGCACACCGTGGACGGGCCGCACGCGCCGCAGGAGCCGCCGCAGCCGTCATCGCCGCAGGTCTTGGCGCCGCAACTCGGCGCGCAGGTGCCGCAAGTGCCGTCCGCCTTGCACGATTGTCCGGCGTCGCAGCCGTGGACGGGCAGGTCCGCCACCTGGCAGTCCGGGTCGTACGCGCCGCAGCCGCAGTCGCACGCGTCGAGCGCGTTGTAGAGCGACGGCGCGCAGGTCCACGCGGCCGGGACGCTGGAGACGCACTTGCCCGTGCCGTCACAGGTTTCGAGGGATTGGCAGCCGGCCACGACGTTGGTCGCGTCCTTGCAGTCCGGGTCGTAGGCGCCGCAGTTGCAGTCGCACGCGTCGCCGGCGGCGTAGTAGTTCGGGTCGCACTTCCAGCCGTCCGGCACGCAGCGCCCGATGGATTTGCAGGACAATCCCGAGGCGCAGCTGCCGCAGGTCCCGCCGCAGCCGTCGTCGCCGCAGTTCTTGCCGCTGCACTGCGGCACGCATTTCGCGACGCAGACGCCGAGCGTGGTGTTGCACGTCGGCTTGTCCGCGCCGGTGCAGGTGCCGCAGGCGCCGCCGCAGCCGTCGTCGCCGCAGTCCTTGCCGACGCAGTACGGCACGCAGGGCAGGTCGCCGGTGGCCGTGTCGCCGGCCACGTCTGGGCCGGCGTCAGCCAAAGTGTCCGCGCCGTCGTTCGCATCCGCGCCCGCTGCGTCCGGCTGCACGTCCGCGCCGCTGGCGTCGGCCGCCACGCCCCAGCACACGCCGCCGTCGAGCGTCGTGCCGGGTCCGCAGGACAGGCCGTCGGCCAGTGGCACGCAGCTGTTGCCGACCCGTGTCGTGCCTGGGCCGCAACTGTCGCCGGAGCTGGAGCCGCAGCCGCCGACCACGAAGGCCACCGCGCAGGCGATGGCGAGGAGCACCCTTCGCTGCGTCATGGATGCGCCCCCATCTGCGTTGCCGTCATCGCAGGTTGTCCCGTGAAACTGCCCTTGTCGACGTAGTTTTTCAGTGCATCGGCCACCCGCGGCGACTTCTCGTGCTTGAGCGCGTCGACCAGCATGACGCGCAGCCCGGGCGCCTGGCTGCTCCAAACCGTGAGCGCGTAGGCCGCCGCAAGGCGCACGAACTCGCTCTCGTCGTAGAACAGCGCCTTCTCGACCAGCGATCCGGTCACCGCCGGCCCCATGTCGCGCGCGGCGTCGATGATGTTCTCGCGCACGTGCACCGACTTGTCCTTCGCCATCCGCTCCAGCATCTTGCCGATGCAACCCTGCGGATCCTGGTGCCTCAGCGCCAGCGCCGCCGAACCGCGCACCGCTTCGTTGGTGTCGTCCAGCGCGGCGAGCAGCAGCGGCAGCGCCGCCGGGTCCCCCGTGTTGCCGAGCGCAGCCAGCCAGGCCATCCGGATGCCGGCAGGCTGATGCTCGGTCTGCGCGCTGCGCGTCGCCTTGCGCGCGGGCTCGACGATGGGCGCGGCGTGGGCGACGAGCGTCGCGATGGCCCGCTGCGCCTCCTCGGGATGCTTCTCGCCGAGCAAGGCGGCCGAAGCACCCAGCGTCGTCGCCGCCGCCGCCGCGTAGGCCGGATCCTTCGGATTGGTCGCCAGCTGCACCAGCGCCGCCACGAACGCGGGCGTCGGACTCGTCATGAGGCTCGCCGACTGCAGCACGCGGACGCGCAAGGTCTCCTCGAGCGCCCGATCGCCCACCAGCTCCGCCACCGCCGCCTGCGCCGCAGCGGTGCGCGCACCGACCAGCGCGGCAATCGTGACCGTTTCCGCGTCCTTGTCGAGCGTCCGCGCGCGCAACGTCGCCTTGGTCGCCTGCACTGCCGTGTCACTCGCCGCGATCGCCCGCGTCAGCTCGTTGCGCAGGTTCGTCCGCCCGCCGGTATCCGTGGTCGCCGCTGTCTCGCGAACGTCGCTCATCACGACCTCGAGGGGCCGCGTCGGCAGCGCCTCGCGGTGCCTGGTCTTGGCGCTGGCCGCCGAAAACGCTTGCAGCTTCTTGGCGTCCAGCCCGGCCGCCCAGCCCTGGTCCGCACCGCCCAGCCAGCGCAGGTCGATCGCGAGCGAGAAGGGCGCGAACTTGGACGCATCCAGGCCGCCCGTCGTCGCCGTGCCGCGCTGATCGAAGGCGATGTGCACCGGGCGCATGCCCTTGATCGCAAAGCGTGTCGTGGTCTCGGCCCGTTGCCCCAGCCGCTCCGGCCCGCTGTGCCAGGTCTTGACGATCGCGCCGTCCGCCTGGCGCGCATACGTGGCGTGGTACGGCCCATTGACGTCGCGTTCGTCGGCTTCCCAGGTCTTGGCCGCCGCATCCGCCGGCCGCGCGAGCTGCGACCCATGCGCCAGCGCCGCCAGCACCGACCGCGCCGCCACCGACGTGCCCGGCGCGAACCGCACGTCCGTCACGCGGCCGTCCGTCTCGGTGCGCAGCATCCACGGGCGCTCAAGCTCGGACGGATCCCGCAGGTCGAGCAGCTTCTTGGCCGCGTCGCTGAGCCTGGCCGTCGCCCCCACGAGCCGCGCCGGCTGCCACGTGGCGCCGCCGTCGCGCACCGGGCTGGCCAGCTGCAGCGTGCCGGTGACCTCGACCTCCAACTGGCCCATCGCCGCGCCGCCCGCGAGCGCAAACGCGTAGCGCGCCGCCATCGCCCCCGCCGTGACTTCGCGCGGGTTGGGTTGGGAGCCAGCAGCCGCGGCCGTCGTCGCAGCCTGGCCGTTCTCGCCCTGCCGTGCCGCGGCTGTCGCGGGCCCATGCTCGCGCTCCTGCACCAGCCAGACGCCGGCCGCCACGATCCCCAGGATCGCCACGCCAGCCGCCATCGCCCCGTATCGCTTCATGGTTCGCTCCTCAGTTCGCGGCGGTGGGGTGGGAGGTTGCTAGCGGATTCCATTGGAAATCCACCTTGTATTCATAGACCTCCGCCTCAGAGAGCTTCCACGTGAACTTGATGCCCTCGAACCCGAAGAACTCGTACTCGATCGAGAACTTGAACGGCCCGATGCCCACATCGAAGAACAGGCTCAGCGCGATCTGCAGGAAGGTGAGGTCGAGGTCGGTCTCGATGACCTTCTTGACCAGCCACAGGTCCGTGACCTCCGTGGACGTGCCGCTGGCCTCCTTGGTGGCCGCCTCGAACGCGATGCCGAACTTCACCGGCAGCGCGATCTCGATGATGGTGATCGCCGCCTTGATGCCCGCGAAGATCTCGAGAGGACCGATGTTGCCGCCGACGCCGCCCTTGACCTCGAGCGCCAGACCGATGCCGGGCTTGACGACCATCGCCGGCTCCAAGGTCTCGGAGTCGAGCTCCGCGCCGAACTCGATCTTCGCCTCGGGCGCCAGCTCGGCCTCCACCTTGAACGGCACCGGTCCAACCAGCGTCTCCTTGGCAAAGCAGGCGCGACCGGTGACGAGCTTGAAGCCTTCGAGCTCCTCCGGACACTCCTGCAGCGGCAGCGGAATGTCGAACTCCGCCAGGGTGACCTCGCCCGCGTCGACGATGTTCTCGTCGGCGCCACCACCGATCGTCGCGGTCGCCGGGCTGCCGTTGGCGCCGCTCTTGGCCTTGCCGCTGCCGCCGGAGCTGCCGTGTTCGCCCTCGCCGTGGCCGGCCTTGGACGCCTTCTCGACGCCGACCCCGATCTTCTGCCGCGTCAGCTCGCACTTGGGCGCCGTGTACTCGCCGTCCTTCCACTCCGCCGCGCCGCAGCTCGCCTTGGGCAGCGACGGCATCGACGGCGGCTGGATGCCGAGAATCAGGAACTCCTGCTTGAGCGTGGCCTTGTCCGCGTCGTCGTCGGCGCCGGGCACGACGGTCAGCAACATGCTGAGATCGAGGATGTTCGCCGTGAAGTCGAAGATCTTGAGCGTCTCTTTCGAGTGGCCTTCGAGGATGTAGTGGCGATGGTCGTCGCTGCCGGACGCGAGCGTCACCTTGGTCTCGTCCGCCTTGTCGAAGTGGAACAGCGCGCCGTTGTCCTGCACCAGCGCGATGGCGCCGAGGTCGTTGCTCCCGCCGCCGGTCTTGCCGTCGTTGCGCGCCTTGCCGTACGTCATCTCGTAGACCGAGAAGCCGCCCTCGCATTCGCCCGAGTCCGCCGCGCAGAAGCCGCTGTCGCACATCTGGCCGGCATGTGGGCGATCGAATTGCGGATCCGTCTCCTTGCCGGGCGGCGGACACACGGTGCCGTCCGGGTACTTGTTGGGCACGCACACGGGCTTGTTCTGTTCGTTGTTGTAGAACGGCGTGTTGTAGGTCGCGGTCTGTCCGTCGGAATACCAGCGCGTGAACGTGTAGCTGGATGCATTGCAGGCGCCGATGGGAAACACATCGGCAAACGACTTCACATAGGGGCCGTAGCCGATGTTGGTCGTTTCCTTCGCGAAGCGGCGATAGGCCTCCTTCTGCCAGTCGGTGAGCGCGTCCCAGCCGAGCATGTCATCGCCAACGCCCGCCTTCTGCAGCGCCGAGAGCTGCGTGGGCTGCAGCGGGCTCGTCGGGTCGGTGTCCTTGAGCATCAGCCGGCGCAGAATGGCAAGCGACGGTTCCTGTTCGAGAATATCGCCCTTCGGCGCCGGATCCGACTCGTGCGTGCTCGGCTTGGACCCCTTGTTGCCGTCCGTGTACCAGGCGCTCCAGTCGTCGTAATCGAGCGGCCACTTCGACACGTAGAACTGGTTGCCGACGTAGATGCCGCTGCGTCCCTTGCCGTCGGTGGTGAGCAGGTCGAAGTAGTTGTCGTACAAGGTCTTGCACGCATCCGGCGACATCAGCGTCCACGCCTGCCGGTAGAACGGCTTGCCGGAGTACTGGACGTCGCTGCACCCCTCGCAGGCGTAGGCGTCGGCTTGCGTCTGATCCCAGCGCGTGCCGTGGACGGCGCGGGACTTCATGTTGACCGACGTGCACACATTGGTGGTCGCCGCCGCGCAGACCTTCTCCTTGCCCGTCGTGGTGTTCGGCTTGGCGCAACCGTCCTTGGCCGCGCACTTCGTGTACGGGCCGTCGCTCATGCTGCCGTTGTTCCACGGGTCCTGTCCCTCGTGCTTGCCCTTGGTCAGCGTCGTCGCGTTGCTGGTCACGCCGTAGACGCTGACGCTGCGCTCCACGCACAGGCCGGAGTCGCAATCCTGGCTCTTCTCGCAATGTTCATCGAAGGTGAGCGGCGGGTTCCACTGGCATTCGACCTTGCTGTCGTAGCAGACCTCGTCGCCCGACCAGAAGCCGAACTTGGAGCCCTTGACGACGAAGTCCTTGGCGCAGCAGCTGTCCTGGCAGCCGTAGGTGCCGTCGTAGAAGATCAATTCGCAGTTGTGGCCGCGCGCGGTGCACGTCGCCTGGCACTCGTCGGTCACGGAGGTCTGCAGGCACTGGCCGTGCAGGCAGTGGCCGGTGCCGCACTCGTCGTCGTGGCCGCAAGCCGCCATCAGCGGCAGTTGCGCGATGCAGTCGCCGCCCCGCTCGAAGGTGCCGGCGCCGCACGCGCCGCACGCCGCCAGATCCATGCCCTTGAGCCAATCCGCGGAGCTGCTGACGGCGTTGTCGACGCAAGCGCGCCCCTGCGTGTCGCAACTCAGCGCCGCACAGCCGGATTCGACGGCCGCGGACAGCTCCGAGATGCCGAGTGCGCGCGGGTAGATGCGGGCGTCGAACACGCCTTGGAGCGCTGGCTTGCCAAACAATCCCGGCAGGTAGAATGCCGTACCCGCGCTCGAGGCGATGGTGGGTGTTGGCGTCGACGACAGCTTCGTCATCGCGAGCGCCTCCGCGCCCGCGCCCGGCTTCACGTTGGTGCCGAGCGTGAGCGCGATCGGGCTGTCGCTGGCCTTGCCGCGGTAGCCGATGGCCGCGGTCGGTGCGTCGCCGAACGCGACCGCGACGCGCAGCAGGATCTCCTGGTCCTTGAAGCTGAGCAGGAAAGGCGACGTTGCCCAGCTTGCATCGGTGCCGTTGGCGTTGCGCATGGTGGCGAACAGGTAGCAGGTCATGCCGTAAGTGTAGGTGTCCGCTGACAAAGTCGCGTCGATGCCGGAACCGTCGCAGCGCAGCTTGGCCTGGGCGGCCACGTTGCCATCCGCGGCCAGTTGGAACAGCACGTACGTCGCGGAATCGGCGCCGCTGGGCGCGGGCCAGCGCACGGTCTCGACGGCCGTGAAGTGCCGCGGCACCCCGCCGTCGAGCGCGGCCAGCCGGCCCTTGGCGGGCACCGTCAGGTACGCGGTGCCGGCCGTGTCGTAGCTGAAGTTCTTGGCCTCCGACGTCGTCGGCTTGCCGATGGCGGTGATCGACGCGGGCACGTCGGCGGCTCCCGTCTGC
>CAIXAA010000713.1 GCA_903917305.1 uncultured Myxococcales bacterium
GACACGCTGCGGCTGGAGATGGGCTACGCGCTGTACGGCCACGAGCTGGACGACCACACCAACGGCTTCGAAGCCAAGGTGGCGTGGGCGATCAAGCTGGGCAAGGGTCCATTCGTCGGCAGCGACGCGCTCGCGAAGGTGAAGGCAGAAGGCGTCCAGAAGAAGCTGGTCGGCCTCAAGATGGTCGACCGCGGCATCGCCCGCGAGAACATGCCGATCTTCGTGGACGGCGTGGAAGTCGGCAAGGTGACGAGCGGCACGTTCTCGCCGACGCTCAAGCAGGCGATTGCGCTGGCGTATGTGCCGCCGCATCTGACCGCGCTGGGCACGGTGGTCGAGGTGTCGATCCGCGGCGCGCTGCGCAAGGCCGAAGTCGCCCCGTATCCCTTCGTGCGCACGGCGCTGACGAAGGCGTAACTGAACATTCCGTAGGAGCAATCACATGAGCATCCCCGCCAACAACCTGTACACCAAGTCGCACGAATGGGGCCGCAAGGAAGCCGACGGCAACATCCGCGTCGGCATCTCGGACTTCGCGCAGCACGCGCTGGGCGATGTCGTCTACGTCGAACTGCCGGAAGTCGGCACGGAAGTGACGCAGGGCGAGGGCTTTGGCACCGTCGAGTCGACCAAGTCGACGTCGGACCTGAACGCGCCGATGAGCGGCAAGATCGTCGCGGTCAACAGCGCGCTCGAGAGCCAGCCGGAGCTGGTGAACTCCGATCCGTACGGCGAAGGCTGGATGATCCTGATCGAGCCGAGCGATGCGGCGGAGGCCGAGAACCTGCTGAACCCGGCAGCCTACGAAGCGCACTCGGCGGCCGAAGCGCACTAGCCGACCGCGGCAGCGCTACTTCTCGAAGTAGTCCTTGCCAAAGCGCTTGGCGAACTCGGCCTTGTCGACCGCCTTCATGATGGCTTCGTCGTACTCGACCCTGCCGTCGCTCACCAGCTTCTCGAGCTGCTCGTTGAGCAGCGTGTTGCCCTGGTTCTTGGCCGTCAGCATGATGTTCATGATCTGATGGTTCTTTCCCTCGCGAATCAGGTTGCCCACCGCGAAGCTGCCCACCAGCACTTCGATTGCCGCGACGCGCCCGCCGCCCTTCTTGCGGCACAGCGTCTGCGCAATCACGCCCTTCAAGCAGTCTGAAATCACGGCGCGAACCTGGTTCTGCTGATCCGACGGGAACGTGTCGATGATGCGGTCGATGGTCGAGATGGCCGTCGACGTGTGCAGCGTGCCGAACACGAGGTGGCCGGTGTTCGCGGTCTCCATCGCCAGCGCAATCGTCTCCTGGTCGCGCAGCTCGCCCACCAGCACGATGTCCGGATCCTCGCGCAGCACCGCGCGCAGCGCCCGCGCGAAGCTCGTGGTGTGCGGCCCGATTTCGCGTTGATTCACCAGGGCTTTCTGGCTCAGGTGCACGAACTCGATCGGGTCTTCCAGCGTGACGATGTGCGTGCGCCGGTTGCGGTTGATGTAGTCGACCATCGCCGCCAGCGTCGTCGACTTGCCGCTGCCCGTCGGCCCCGTGACCAGCACCAGCCCCTTGGGGTGGTCGCACATGCGCTGCACGACCGGGGGCAGGCCGAGCTGCTCAATCGTCAGGATCTTCTGCGGAATCTGGCGCAGCACGGCGCTGACGCCGAGCATGTCGCGAAAGATGTTGACGCGAAAGCGCGCGACATCCGGCAGCGCGTAGGCGAAGTCGGTGTCGTTGTCCTCCTCGAATTGCTTGCGGTTGCGATCCGGGATGCCCGGCTCGAGCAGGTCGTACACCTGGATGTCGCCCAGCACCTTGGCCTCGCCAATCTCGCGCATTTCGCCGTCGATGCGCCAACGTGGCTTGTGCCCGGCCGAGAGGTGCAGGTCCGACGCGCCTTCCGACACCATGCGGCGCAGCAGCGGGTCGAGCTTGGGCGCCGAGAGCCGCAGCGAATGCTCCGGCCGGCTCGATCGCGAGAACCGCTGCGGGCCATCGTCCCCGTTCTGCATGCCCGGATGGCCGACACCGTTCTCCGGCATGAGCGCCAGCGACTGCGCGGCTTCGTCATACGCCACCGGATCGATGCGCACGAACAGCAGCGCGGCCCCGGGCAGGAACTGCCGCAGCGCGGCCACGAGGTGTGGCGTCGGGTCGTCGACGAAACCCACCGTGATTTCATTGCCACTCGCTTCAACCGGCAGCACGCGCTGGCGCAGGACGAAGCCGGCGGGCAGCAGCCCCGTGACCTCCGGCCCCGGGTGCGCATTCGCGAGATCGAAGAACGGCAACGGGATCTTGTGCGCCTCGGCGCGCCAACGCTGCGCCAGCGACTGCGACAGGTTGAGGCCGAAACTCGGGGAGCGCTCGAACAGCATCTTGAGTGCCGCCGCCGGCAGCTGCAGCACCAGCGTCGGCTCCGCCGCCACCGCGCGCGCCTGGCGCGGCCGATCCAGCAGCATGTCCAGCTCGCCGTGCAACGAAATGGGGCGCAATTGCGCGACCTCCATCTCCTCCTGCATGCCGTCCGGCGTGACGAACAGGCGAATCAGGCCCTTGAGCAGCGCGACCATCGTGTCGGGCTTTTCGCCTTGCTGCATGAGGACTTCGTCGGTGGCATAGTGGGCCACGACGCATTCGCCGGCCACGTCGCTCAAGGTGCGCGCGTCCGTGCCTTTGAAGATCGGGTGCGCCCCAAGGGCTTGCACGACGCGGCCGAGGAGGTCCGCCGTGACCGGCTGCATCCGCATGAAGACTCCCGTGCGGCCTCGGGGCCGACCGCCGGAACGTAGCGGGAACCGTGGTGTGTGTCTACGGATTCACGGAACAGGCTACTGCCTGCCCATCCGGCCCCAGTTCTTGGTCGGGAAGCCGCGGCTTGCGGGCGGCGGCTGCGTCGCGAGCACGTAGCTGGCGCGGCGGTTGCGCAGCTCGTCGGTGTTGTCCGGCGTCGGCACGGCGAGCACCGACTCACCAAAGCCCTGGAAATGAATCGGCACCTGCACGCCGTGCGACACGAACCATTGCGCGATGGCCTGCGCCCGCTTGCGCGACAGCTCCAGGTTGTCCGCCGCCTGGCCGACCGTGTCCGTGTAGCCGCCGATGTACAGCTCGATCGGAATGACGCCCGCGACCTTCTTGAGTTGCGCGAGGATGTCGCTCAGCGGCGCGAGCAGCTTGCCCTCCTCGCTGGCGCGGATGTCGGCCTTGCCGGACTCGAACACCACGTCTTCATGGGGAATGTCGACGAACGTCAGCGACTCGATGCCGTTGAAGAAGCCGGCGGGGTCGTAGGCGCGCAGCGAGAAGTGGCCCATGACTTCGGCCTCCTTCTGCTTCCACGGCACGACAAGCGGCGTGCCCGGGGCCTCGCCCTTGCAGCGCAAGATTGCGTTGTCAATCGCCTTTCCGTCATCGCCGATGATGTCGAGGTCGATGCGGCCGCAAGGCTCCGACAGGCGCACGGTGATCTGGTGCTTGCCCTCGTCGACGTCCTCCGGCTTGACCGTGATCTTCGGCGGCTCGCCGACCTTGGTCTCGAAGTCCAGGGCGAAAGGTCCAAATGCGCCCTTGCCCGCCCTGCCCGTCACCGCGCACTTCCACTGGAAGACGCCCTTGCCCTGCGGAATCACGATGCGTTTCTCGCCGCCGGCCTTGATGGCGCCGCTGCCGAGGTTGACCTTCTGGCCATCCGACCGGTCGCACGCCAAGTGCAGCGCGCCGACGGCGATGTCCGGGTGCAAGATGATCTCCGGTTTGTTCTTGCCCCATTGCGCGCCGCTGACCACGCCAAGGCCCAGGTTGTCGGCCGAGACTTGGGCGTAGGCGATGGCGGGCACGAACAACACGCTGAGAATCGTTGTGAATCGAAGCAATGCGCTCAACTTGGCCTCCATCCGGTTCCGGTTCCGGTTCCGGTTCCGGTTCCGGTTCCGGTTCCGGTTCCGGTTGAACTATGCGCGCCGCGGCGCGATGTGCAACTCCGCCCACTGCTTGGCATCGACTTCGCTCGGCGTCTCGCTCATCAGGCAGCTGGCCTTCTGCGTCTTGGGGAACGCGATGACGTCGCGCAACGACTCCGACCCGGTCAGCAGCATCAGCATGCGGTCCACGCCGAGCGCGATGCCGCCGTGGGGCGGCGTGCCGAACTTCAAGGCCTCCAAGAAGAAGCCGAACTTCTGCTTGGCCTCCTCCTCCGTCAAACCCAAGAGACCAAAGACCTTTTGCTGCACGTCGGAGCGGTGGATGCGGATCGAGCCGCCTCCCAGCTCCACGCCGTTGACGACGAGGTCGTAGGCTTGCGCAAGCACGCTGCCGGGATCGCCGTCCAGCAACGCGAAGTGGTCCTGGCGCGGGCTGGTGAAGGGGTGGTGCATGGCATACCAACGACCTTCGCCTTCGTCGTATTCGAACATCGGGAAGTCCGTGACCCAGCAGAATGCCCACTTGGACTTGTCCATCAAGCCCAGGCGCTCGCCCGCGACGAGGCGCAGGCGCGCCAGCGAGGCGTTGACGACCGACGGCTTGTCCGCGCAGAAGAGGAGGAGGCCACCCTCCGCGGTGCCCATGTGCGCGTTGAGCTCCTGGCGCAGCGCCTCGGACACGCCCTTGGCAACCGGGCCCGACCACTCGCCATTTGCCGCCACGCGCGCCCAAGCGACGCCCTTGGCACCGTGCGGCGCGGCCTCCTGCGGGAAGGTGACGTCGAGGTCCTTGCGCGTGAACTGCCCGCCGTCCTTCAAGTACAGCGCCTTGACGATGCCGCCGCGGCCGAGCACGTCGGCAAACACGCGGAACTCCACGCGATCCTTCAGAAGCGCCGTCAGATCCGACAGTTCCAGCCCGAAGCGCAGATCCGGCTTGTCGCAGCCGTACTTGTCCATCGCCTCCTGGAACGTCATGCGCGGGATCGGCAGCTGGAGCTCGAAGCCGAGCACCTCGCGCCAGATACGCGCAGCATAACCTTCCAGGATCGTGTAGATATCCTCCGGGCACACGAAGCTCATCTCCAGGTCGAGCTGGGTGAACTCCGGCTGGCGGTCGGCGCGCAGGTCCTCGTCGCGAAAGCAGCGGCAGATCTGCATGTAGCGGTCCATGCCGGCAATCATGAACAATTGCTTGAACGTCTGCGGCGACTGCGGCAGCGCGTAGAACTGCCCGGGGTGCACGCGGCTGGGCACGAGGTAGTCGCGCGCACCTTCCGGCGTCGACTTCATCAGGATCGGCGTCTCGAGCTCGACGAAGTCGTGCTCCGCCGTGAAGTACTGGCGCGTCGACTGCATCACCTTGGAACGCAAGACGAAATTCTTCGACAGCTCCGGCCGGCGCAGGTCCAGGTAGCGCCAGGTCAGCCGCGTGTTCTCGTTGGTGTCGATGCCGTCCTTGATCTCGAAGGGCGGCGTCTGCGCCTCCGACAGGACCTCGAGCTCGTGCACCGCGATCTCTATTTCACCAGTGGGAATCTTCGGATTGACGTTGGAGCCGCGCGAGATCACCTCGCCGCGCGCCGCCACCACCCATTCGGAGCGGACGGTGTCAGCGACCTTGTGCGCCTCCGCCCACGGCGACGGCTCGCAGCGCAACTGCACAAAGCCGCTGCGGTCGCGCAGGTCGATGAAGATGACGCCACCGTGGTCGCGGTACGACTGCACCCAGCCGAACACCGTGACCTGGCGGCCGATGTCGGCGGGGCGATACAACCCGTTGAGTTGGCTACGCTTGTGCTCGGTGATGAAGGCGGACATCGGGAAACCTCGGCTGCGGGATGGGGGCGGTATGGTAGGTCGCCAGGGACGGTTGGGCAAGGGCGGCCGGAAGTGGCGAATCTGTTGGCCGCGCAGCCTCCTGGTGTTACGCTCCACCTCTGTCCCCCGTGTACCGCTCCGCCCGCCGCCACCGAAGAGCCAAGGCATGACCCACTCTCGTTCCGCGACGCTCCTTCCCCGCGCCCCGCAGCGCGCCGGCCTGCTGCTGGCCGTGCTCGCCGCGCTGTTGGCGCCTCCAGCCCTCGCCAGGAAGCCTGCGCCGCCCGCGCCGGCTGCCGCGCCGGAGAAGCCTTGGCCGCTGCCAAAACCGCTGCAGCTGTCGCGCTTTACGCTCGACAACGGCATGCGCGTCGTGGTGCAGACCGACCGCTCCGCGCCGCTGGTCGCCGTCGGCCTCATGGTCGATGTCGGCTCGCGCGACGAGGAGCCCGGCCTGACCGGGCTGGCGCACTTCTTCGAGCACATGATGTTCCAGGGCTCCGACAAGGTCGGAAAGATGGAGCATTTCAAGGATCTGGAAGCCGTCGGCGCGATGCTCAACGCCAACACGTCGACGGATCGCACGTACTTCTACGAGGTCGTGCCCAAGCCAGCGCTGGAGTTGGCGCTGTGGCTGGAGGCGGAGCGCTTCGCGCACCTCAAGATCGACGCCGCGAACGTGGAGAACCAGCGCCAGACGGTGCTGGA
>CAIXAA010000714.1 GCA_903917305.1 uncultured Myxococcales bacterium
CTGCGCGAGGAAGGCGCTTTGCACGTGCTGGAGCAGGCGTATCCGCTCGAACCGTAGTTACGGCAAGCTGTCCTGCAACGCCCGCGCCGTCTCGGCCGCGCGCCGCGCTTGCAGGCGCGCCTTCACGCCCTCGTCGCTCAGCGCCAGGATGCTCGCCGCGAACAGCGCCGCATTCGCCGCACCCGACGCGCCAATCGCCAGCGTCCCGACCGGCACACCCTTGGGCATCTGCACGATGGAGAGCAGCGAATCCATGCCGTTCAAGGCCTTGGACTGCATCGGCACGCCCAGCACCGGCAGCAGCGTCTTGGCCGCCGTCACGCCTGCCAGGTGCGCCGCGCCACCCGCGCCGGCGATGATGACCTGCAGTCCGCGCGTCTCCGCCGTGCTCGCGTACTCGAACAGCAGATCCGGCGTGCGGTGCGCCGAGATCACGCGCGCCTCAAACGGGATCTCCAATTCCGTCAGCATGTCGCAGGCATGGCGCATGGTCTCCCAGTCGCTGCGGCTGCCCATGATGACACCGACGCGCGGCGCGATTTCCGGCATGGCTCTCTTCCTTTGGGGCTAGGGAACGATCGTTGCGGTCAAGATGCTGTCCAGCTTCGGGAATTCGGCCTTGAGGTACTTGTTGCCCTCGAACTGCACGCGCATCTGGTTCGGACCGCGGCCGCCCGGGGCGCCTTCGCCGTAGCCGCTGTAGATGCGGTCGAGAATGCCCTCGCCTTCCACGACCTTGCCAATCGGCGCGAAGCCCATCTTGTCGAGGTTCGGGTTGTCCACGAGGTTGAGGAACATCTGCGTCGTGCGCGTGTCCGGGCCGCGCGTCGCGAAGGTCAAGTAGCCGCGCTTGTTGGACTCCTTGACCGGATCGTCCGTGATGCTCGCGTCGCGCCAGACCTTGCTGATCTCCGGATCGCCGTGGATGCCGAACTGCGCCATGAAGCCGGGAACGACGCGGAACAGTTCGATGTCCGTGAAGAAGCCAATCTTGACGAGGTTGAAGAAGCGGTCGGCGCCCTGCGGCGCCCAGTCGCGGTGCACTTCGATCGTGATGTCGCCGACGGTCGTGTGGAACTTCACCTTGTACAAATCCGGAGCCTTTTCAAGGGCCAGCGCCGGATCCTTGAGCGCCGGATTCGCCACGCCGGGCGGCGTCACGGGCGCGGCAGCCGTCGGGGCGGGCTCCGGAGCCTTGGGGGCGGGAGCGGCCGCGGGAGCCTTGGGCGCTTCGGCAGCGGCAGCGGGCTCCGGCTTGGCGCCGGGACCGTCGGCAGGCGCGGCGGTCTCCTTGTTGCAACCAGTGGCAAGAACAAGAGTAGCCAAGGCAATCAGGCCCAGGCGGTGCATCGTCTTCATCGGATTCTCCTCGAAAGGTGCAGCACGAAAGGCAGCTGCGGACTGCGCAGGTTGGTACAGGAAACGCCCCGCGGCGGCAAGGCCCGGCGCGCGAACTGGCGCAAGTGCGGCAGCGGGCTACGATGGTGCCGCCCCGCCGCCCGGCGAAACCTTCGGAGCGCCCGCATGTCGACGATCCTCCTCCTCATCGCCAGCAACGTCTTCATGACGAGCGCGTGGTACGGCCATTTGCGCTTTCGCGACGTGGCGTTGTGGAAGGTGATCCTCGTCGCCTGGGGCATCGCCTTCTTCGAGTACTGCCTGCAGGTGCCTGCCAACCGCTGGGGCTACGGGCGCTTCTCGGCGTTCCAACTCAAGATCATCCAGGAAGTCATCACGCTGTGCGTGTTCCTGGTGTTCGCCATCGTCTGGCTCAAGGAGCCGCCGGCCTGGAACCACCTCGTGTCGTTCGCGCTGGTGATCGGGGCGGTGTGGTTTGCGTTCCTGCCGACGGGATCGCCGGGCTGACTACGGATCGAGCCACGCCGACTCCTCGGCAACCAACCAACCTCGCTGCGTTTCCCCAAACACCAGCCAGTTCGGCGACCACGCCTCCCCAAGCTCCGCGGCAGGCGTCTCCGGCCCCGCCAGGAAGGACGCCATCAGCTGGTGCCGATCGACCAGGGCCCTCTCGATGCCCGCCCGCTCCAGCAAGAGCGCCTCGTCGCCCGACTTTTCGCGCCACAGCACCGCCGCGCGCCGCGCAATCCGCGGGCAGCGCGCCAACACCTGGGCGTGCAACCCCGGCAGAGGCGTGAGCGCCACCGGCTCCGCGCCGTCGTCGGGCACCAGCGCGCGCAGCGCCGCCGCACGCTCCTGGCAATAGGGCACGAACCACGGCGGCAGATCGGCACCACGCGCCGCCAAGGTCGCTTGCAGCAAAGGCAAAGCCCGCGCGGGCGCCAGGTGCGACAGGCCGTCGAGCGCCGTCCAGCGCGCCAGCGCATCGGATTGCGGCAATGCGCAGGCCGCCTCCAGGTTGGCGATCCACGGCTGCACATCCTGCGCGTACACCTGCGCCAGCGACGCCGCTTGCAGGCATTCCATCGTCGCCACGCCGGTTTGCAGCAGCGCGCGCAGCCACGCCGCCACGCGCGCATCGGCGAAGCGGCCCAGGTGCGCCGTCGCCAGCAGCCGATCCTCCGCGTCTTCGGGCCCTTCGCGAAACGCCGTCAACGCCACCGTGGCCAGCGCCTCGGGCGGCCCCAGCCGCGCCAAGAGCAGCGCAACCTCCTTGTCCGGCACGGTCTTCTTCCGCTCGCTGCGCGCCACGCGCGCCAGGCGCTGCCACTCGGCCGGCTGCCAATCCTGCGCGGGCACATCCGCCAGCAGGGCCAGCGCGGCATTCGCCGAAGCCGGGTCGGCCTCCACACTGTCCAGCAACGCGCCGCGCAGAACGGGTCCCACGGCCGCGTTCTCCAGCGCCGGCTGCAAGCCGAGCGTGCGCGCCACCGGCCGCGCCTGCGACCACAGCTGCGCAAGGCCGCGATCCAGCGCGGCTTCCAGCGTATCCGCGGCGCGCAGCCGCGCCTCCAGCGGACGCCGCAGCTGGGCGGGCATCTGCGGATCGGCGGACAACTCTTGCAGATCCTGGAGCAGCGTCTGCGGCATCGCGGTCTCCTGGTGGATCAGCGCGGACCAAACGCAAACGCGATGGGCTTGCCGACGGCGGCCGAGATCGTGCGGCCGAGCGTGACTTCGAGGTCATCGCCGCTGCGCGGATCGATCCAGCGTCCCGTGGCGCCGTCCCACTGGAAATGCCAGGCGCGATCGCCGGCTGCGTACCACACTTCGCGCAAGGGCGGCTGGACGTTGAGGACGTACACGGCGCCGCCGCGGCTGCGGATGCGCACGACGCCCGCGTTCATCTCGCCCTCGACCTCGTCCGGATCTTCCTGGTCCAGGCGGGCGAGGACGGCGGTGTAGATGGCGCTGGCGCGATCGCGAAACTCTCGCTCTTCCATGGTGTTCCTTTGCAGCAGGCAACCAGGCCCTGCGGCCACGCTCCTGACAGAGGCGCGTCGCGCGGCGAGCAATGTTGTGCCCTAGCGGCGCAAAGGTGGCAACTGGCGCGCGGTTGCGCTACTGGCAGCCCGCCAACGCCACGTGAACGCACGTCTTGTTGAACGTGTTGCAGGTGTCGAACGTGCAAGCGTTGTTGTCATTGCAGTCCGCATCTGTCGTGCACAGCTGGTTCGGGTTGCAGCCCGGAATCGGCGCGAAGAGGCACGTGCTGTTGGACGGATTGCACACGTCCGTCGTGCACGGGTTGCTGTCATTGCAGTCGGCGTTGGTCGTGCAGGCCGGCGTCGCGCTGCAGTTCGGCAGGTTCTGGTACACGCACGCCTGGTTGAACGTGTTGCACACATCGATGGTGCAGACGTTGCTGTCATTGCAGTCGGCGTTGGTCGCGCAGCCGGGTCCGCAGCCGGTGATCTTCGCGAACGTGCAGCCGCCCGATGCCTGCTGGCACACGTCCGTCGTGCACGCGTTGCCGTCGTTGCAGACCTTGGGCGTTCCCGCGCACTTGCCGCCCGTGCAGACATCGCCAGTCGTGCAGTTCTGGCCGTCATTGCAGACCGTGCCGCTGGTGGGCGCGTAGACGCACTTGCCGTTCTGGCAGCTGTCGTTGGTGCACACGTTGTTGTCGTTGCAGGTGCCGCCCAGCGTGCAGTTCTGCTGGCAGCCCTGGATGGGCTGGAACTGGCAGCTTCCGGGCTGCCCGCCGCCGCCAGGTCCGCCACCGCCGCCGCCGTTGTTGCAGGAGTCGTTGGTGCACGGGTTGTTGTCGTTGCACACCACGGCGGTGCCGGTGCACTTGCCCGCCGCGCACGCGTCGCCGGTGGTGCACGCGACGCCGTCGCTGCAGGTCGCGCCGTCCGCGACGGAGGTGAACGCGCACAGCCCGGTCGCAGCGTCGCAAGATCCCGTCTGGCAAGCGTTGTTGTTGTTGCAGGTCACGGCCTTGCCGGCGGCGCAGGTGCCGGCCTGGCACGCGTCGCCGCTGGTGCACGCGTTGCCGTCGGTGCACGTCGTGCCGGTCAACGCCAGGACAAGGCAGGTGCCCAGCGCGCAAGTCTCCTGCGTGCAAACGTTTCCGTCATTGCAGTCCGCGTCGACCTTGCACGCCAGGCCGCAGCCCGGCACTGGCGTCGAGCCGCAAGTGCCTGTCGTCGCGTCGCAAACGTCCGTCGTGCACGGGTTGCCGTCGTTGCACACGACCGCCGCGCCGCCGCAGGTGCCGGACTTGCAGGCGTCGCTGATGGTGCACAGCTTGCCGTCGTTGCACGCCGTGCCGTCGATCGCCGGGCTGTGCTGGCACGTGTGGCCGCCGCCGCCGCCTCCCGGTCCGCCGCCGCCACCGCCGGGCTGGCAGATGTCGATGGTGCACGGGTTCTGGTCATCGCAGCTCACCGGCGTGCCGACGCAGACGCCTGCCGCGCACTGGCCGTTGTTGTCGCAGGGATTCCCGGTGTTGCAGTTGCCGCCGTCCTGCGCCGTGTGCTGGCACTTGCCGCCCACGCACTGGTCCTGCGTGCACGGGTTGTTGTCGTTGCAGCCAAAGCCGCCACCGGGGCCGCCGCCGCCCTGGCAGTTGTTGCCGCAGTTGGGAATCGCCGTGAACTTGCAGGCTCCCGAGGTCAGGTCGCAGGTGTCGAGGGTGCAGGCGTCGTTGTCGTTGCAGACGATCGCGGTGCCGACGCACGCCTTGCCGTTGCACGCATCGCCGGTCGTGCACACGTCGCCGTCCGAGCAGGCGCTGCCCGCCGCCATCTGGGAAAACACGCACAATCCCGCGACCTTGTCGCAGGTGTCGACGGTGCACGGGTTCTTGTCGTCGCAGATCATCGGCTCGCCGGGGGCGCACGCCGCCGCCTTGCAGACATCGCCGATGGTGCAGCCGTTGCCGTCGCTGCACGCGGTGCCGTCAAGCAGTTGGCTCTGGCACTTGCCGGCGACGCAAGCCTCCGCCGTGCAAGCGTTGTTATCGTTGCAGTCGCTGTTCACCGCGCAGTTGCCGCCGCAGCCGACGATGGGCATGGCGCTGCACTTGCCGCTCGCCGCGTCACAACTGTCCGCCGTGCAAGGATTCTTGTCGTCACACACGACCGGATTGGTCCCGATGCAGACCCCGCCCTTGCACGCATCGGTGATGGTGCACGCGTTGCCGTCGCTGCAAGGCACGCCGGGCGCGCCGGGCAAGGACAGGCAGCCGCCGGTCGCCGGGCTGCACACGTCGGTCGTGCACGGGTTGCCGTCATCGCATACGACCGGCTGCGCCAGGCACACGCCATTGCTGCACTTCTCGTTGTTGGTGCACAGGTTGTTGTCCGTGCAGGCGGCGGCGACAGGCACGTGTGTGCACTTGCCCGCCGTGCAGGCGTCCGTGGTGCACGGGTTGTTGTCGTTGCAGTTGCCGCCGGGACCACCGCCGCCGCCACCGCCGCAGTTGCCGTTGCAATTCTGGATGTTGGCGAAGATGCAGAAGCCCGTCACCGGGTTGCACGCGTCGTTGGTGCAGGCGTTGTTGTCGTTGCAAGTCACGGCCGTGCCGACACATTTGCCGGCGCTGCAAGCGTCTTGCGTGGTGCACAGGTTGGCGTCGCTGCACGCTGCGCCGTCGTTGCCGGCCGTGGCCACGCACTTGCCGCTCGCCGCGTCGCAACTGTCCGTCGTGCAAGGGTTGTTGTCGTTGCATACGACCGCGCTGCCCGCCAGGCACGCGCCGCCCAGGCACGAATCGCCGGTGGTGCAGCCGTTGCCGTCCGAGCACGCCGCGCCGTCCTGGTTCTTGTTCGCGCACTTGCCGGCTGTGCAAGTGTCTGCCGTGCAAGCGTTCTTGTCGTCGCAGTCGGTATCGAGCACGCACTGCCCGCCGCAGCCGGGAATCAGGGTCGACGTGCACTTGCCGCTCGCGTCGCAAGCATCCGTCGTGCAAGGGTTCTTGTCGTCGCACAGCACCGGGGAGCCGCCGACGCACCCGCCGGCCTTGCAGCCGTCGGCCAGCGTGCACGGATTGCCGTCGTCGCACGGCACGTTGTCCGGGCCGGCCGGGTAGATGCAGGTGCCCTTCTGCGGGTCGCAGCCGTTGCTGGTGCACGGGTTGCCGTCATCGCACGCCAGCGCGGTGCCGACGCACGCGCCGCCCTTGCAGGCGTCCGTCGTGCAAGCGTTGCCGTCCGAGCACGCCGCGCCGTCCGCGTTGCTGTGACCGCACTGGCCGCCCGTGCAAGTGTCCGTCGTGCAAGGGTTGTTGTCGTCGCACTGGCCGGCCTGCGTGCAGGCGTTGGAGCAGTTCGGGATCGGCGCGTTGCCGCACAAGCCGGTCGCTGCGTCACAACTGTCCGTCGTGCATGGGTTTCCATCGTCGCAGCTGACGGCCGTCCCCTTGCAGGCGCCGTTCTGGCACGTGTCGCCGGCCGTGCACGCCTGGCCGTCCTCGCAAACCGCGCCGTTGGCCACCGCGTTGTGAGAGCACTTTCCCGTGGTTGCGTCGCAAGCGTCGATCGTGCAGGCGTTGTTGTCGTCGCACACGGCGGCGGCGCCAGGCGCGCAGGCACCAGCGGCGCACGCATCGCCGATCGTGCACAAGTTGCCGTCATCGCAAGGATGTGCCGCGGGGACCGACGCGCACTTGCCGCTCACCGGGTCGCAGGCGTCGTCCGTGCACGGGTTGCCATCGTCGCAGGAGACCTGCGTGGCACCTCCACATTTGCCATTGGCGCCGCAGACATCGCCGGTCGTGCAGACGCTGCCGTCATCGCAAGGTCCGCCGGGCTTGGGCACGGGCGTGGAGCACACGCCCATCTTGAGGTCGCAAGCCTCGCTGGTGCAAGGGTTTTTGTCGTCGCACTGGCTGTTGTCGGTGCACTGCGCCGGGCCAGTGTCCGCAGCGACATCGCCGGACGGTTCGACATCCTTGCCGGGCGCAGCGTCCGGCTGCGCGACGTCCTGTGCGCTGGGCACGTCGTCCGCGGTCGCGGCATCGCCGGCCATGTCGCCCAGCCCGAGGTCGTTGCTGCTGGCCACGTCCTTGCCCGCCGCGATCGCTGGACCGTTGACCTGTGTGTCGCTGCCGCAGGCCGCGAGTTGCGTCGCCAAGACGGCGGACAACAGCAGAAGCGAAAAACGATGGATCGGCGCCGAGACAAGGGCCGGAGAACAGGTGCGCATGGCAACCTCGGGCAAGGGAAGAAAGGGAGCGCGGGAACTGGCGCAGGGCGCCCGGGAGAATACGTGCCTGCGACAGGACTTCAAGCCCGCCATCGGCACAGCATCACGGCGACGCTGCGGGCTCGCATGAAGATGTGTAAGGCGCCCAACGCCATGCCGCGACGGCCTAGGGAATCCAACGTTGCGCCAGCCACAGCACGACCGCGCCCCAGGCGCCCGCGAGCACGTCGTCCATCATGACGCCCCAGGCCGGCGGCAGTTCGCGCTCCGCCTGGCGCGCGGGCCACGGCTTGAATTGGTCGGCGAGGCGAAACACCACGAGGCCCGCGAGGTGCCAGCGCCAGTCATTCGGCACGGCCAGCAGCGTGAGCCACTGCCCGGCGACCTCGTCAACGACGATGATCTGCGGATCGTGACCGCCGCGCTGGGCCACGACGCGGGCGCTCGCCCAGACGCCCACGCCGGTGAGCAGCAGGATCGCCAGCGCCATCCAGTCCAGCCCGATGGGCCGCAGCAGCACGAACAGCCCCGTCGCGACGATGGATCCGGCCGTGCCAGGTGCCTTGGGCGTGAAGCCCACGC
>CAIXAA010000715.1 GCA_903917305.1 uncultured Myxococcales bacterium
CAGCACGCTGGCGTCGTAGGCTTCGAGCTTGAAGCCCCACAGATCCGCGAACGTCGCCACCGCGATGCCGTGATCGTGCAGCAATTTCGGAACTTTCCATGCTTCCAGCGCGTGGTGGATCGCCGCGATGCGAAAGCCGAACTCGTCCGCGATGCGCACCAACGTCTCGATGTCGTGGACTTCGTAGCAGTGGACCTGCAAGAGGATCTGGCCGCGCAGCAGCGCGACGAGCGGCTCCAGCTCCGGCTTGAACGGCCGCGCGTTCGCCGGATGATCCGCGGCGTCCCACGTGTCCTGGCTCGCCTTCAAATCCCTGGCTTCAAACAGGATCTTGCGCAGGATCCAGGCGTGCCCCATGCGCGACATCGGCGCCATGCCGCGGTGGCCGTAGGTGCGCTTGGGGTTCTCGCCCATCGCCCACTTCATCGAGCGCGGCGCGTCGGGCACCTGCATCTCCGCCACCGTCGCGCCGAACAGCTTGACGTACAAGGCTTGTCCGCCAATGACGTTGCCGCTGCCGGGCAGGATGAGCGACGTGGTCACGCCGCCGGCGACGGCGCGGGCGATGGCCGCGTCTTCCGGATCGAACGCGTCGATGGCGCGCACCGCCGGCGTCGTCGGGCTGGTCATCTCGTTGCCGTCGTCGTGCGCGCGCGAGTTGGGCGCGGCGTAGACGCCCAGGTGCGAGTGCATGTCGACCAGCCCCGGCGTGACGATGGCGCCGTGCACGTCGATGTCGATGTATCCTTCGATGCTCGGCAGGCTCTTGGCAATGGCGACGATGTGGCCGCCGGCAAAGGCGATGTCCGTGTCGGGGAGGATGGCGCCCGTGGCAGTCCACAGCGTGCCGCCGCGCAGCACCGTGGGTGGGTGGTTGCGCGCGAGGCGTCGCGGCACTTCGGTGGGGGCGGGGCCGGAGGACCCCTGGCGAACGCCAGGCGCGGAGCAGGAAGCGAACGCGACCGCGAGCAAGCAAGTTGCCGATAGGAAGATGCTTCTGATGGAGCGGGGTGCGCGAATCGTCATGGTGCAGCGCGATGCTAGCACCGCGGGTCGCGCTCGCCTACAGTACGCCCGGGGCGATGGTGCGCCCGGCTATCACCTTGGAGTTCTGCCATGTCCGTTTCGTTCCGAACCCTATCCCTGACCTTGGCCATTGCGGTGGGCGCCGTCGCCTGCCAGAAGTCGGCTGCACCCGCTCCGCCGCAACCCGCAGCCGCTGGTGGGGCGGCCACGCCCGCCGTGCCGATGCCGCCGCCGGTCCTTGCCGCGCCGGAGCCGCGCCAGGAAGCCGACTCTCCGCGCCTGCAGTCCGGCATCGAGGTCATCGCGGCCTATGCCAACGTGCGGGCTGCCTTTGCCGCGGACAACCTGGCTGGGGCGCGCAAGGCTGCTCCCGCTGTGGCGCAGAAGGTTCGTGCTGCCGCGGCGCAATGGCCCGCGACGGACAAGGCGAGCTGTGATGCCCTGGCTGCGGCGGCCGACAAGGTCGCGGCGGCGACGGAGATCGAGGCGGCGCGTCTGGAGTTTGGCGCGATGTCCAAGGCG